>JAGNMU010000341.1 GCA_017991005.1 Gemmatimonadaceae bacterium
GCCATCAATCAGAAAGCTCATCATGCCGCCGCCCATGCCACCCATCCCCATGCCGGACGAGAACACCAGTCGCTTGGTCGTCGTCGGCACCCCGAGATCGGCAATGGAGTTGAGTGCACCCGGCAGCGCGATGGCAGCGGTGGCCGCGGACGTGTAGTTCAACGTCAGGAGCGGGATGGTCGTCGACGCGGATCCCATCATTCCCATCCCGCCTCGGTCGTACGGCAGGCTGCGCAGCACGGCGGACGCTGCCGATGACAAGTTGGCGGTGACGATGACCTCGACCCGTTCCGCGGGCGCCAGCAGGATTTCATCAAGCCCCGGCACCGGTGAGCCCAACAAGCCACCGTCGGTGCCGATCAGGGTCAAGGTGTGCCCAGTGAGCGCGAGACGGAGGTACCGCGCATTCGTCGCATTCAGCACGCGCCAGCGCTGGCTCTGTCCCGGCTTGATGGTCAGCACCGGCTGGTACTGGCCATTCACGAGCACGTAGTTGCCTTCGCGGCCGGTCTGCCAGTCCATCGGCGTGTTCGGCGGGATCGTTCCGTCCGCGGCGAGACGCAGGTCGGAGATGACGAGCAGCTTCTCCTCAATGGCAGTGGGAATGGGATCCGTGCGCGAACGGACGATGAGTAGACCGGCCATCCCACGAAACACCTGCTCGGCCGTCATCTCATGCGGGTGCGGGTGGTACCAGTAGGTCCCGGCGCTGCCGACGGGCAACGTGAACTCGTAGGTGCGACTCGCGCCCGGAGCGATCGGGTCCATCGGGTTGCCATCTTGCGCGGGCGGCACCGGCAAGCCGTGCCAATGCACGGTCGTTTCCTGCGACAGGCGGTTGTCCAGGCGGATGCGGACCGTGTCACCTTCGAAGACGTCGATCAGCGGACCCGGCACGTCGTTGTTGTAGCTCCAGAATTCGGTGGTCGTGCCGGACAGCATCGATTTCGTTGCGCGCTGTGCCACCAGCGTGGCTTCAAATACACCTGGCGTTGAACTCGTGTTCGACAGTCTCGCCAGGTCGGCCAGAGGTTGACCCGCCGTCAGCGGCGACACCGGGGTCGCCGGCGGCGGGCTCGACACGGGTGGGATTGCGGGGGGCGGCGCGGTGCCCGTTGCAGGCATCGCCATGCCGCCCGTGCCACCGCCGCAGCCCGTCAGAACGGCGACGGACCCGGCGGTGCTGAGCACGATGAAGCGGCGACGATCCATCAGCAATCTCCTTCGTCCCAAACGCGATGACGCACCACCGGCCTCGCCGGCGGTACACCGGCCATCCTGATTGGATTCCGGCACATCCCTCAAAGATGACCGCCGGAGTTGTGCAACTGATGCAGCTGGTCCATGAGCGCCTGCATCTCGGCCACGCTGGTCACACCCGAGCGGTTCATCGGGCCGTTGATGAACATCGCCATTGCGGTGGCCAGTTCGCCGGTGCCGGCCGTGGGCATCATGCTGCCGCCGCCCATCCTGCCGCCCATCCCACTCATGTTGATCGGGGTGCCACTCGTCGCGCCGTCCATGGTGCCGTCCTCGGCATCGTCGTGCATGGCGGTGACCATGGCGGAAGATGACGTCGTCATGCCCAGCTGGTGGGCCTCCTGCGATAGCGCGGCCAGCATCATTCCGTAGTTCTTGGCGTCGATGCTCGCGCCGTTGGCGGATCCGGGCACGGTCGGGTCAATTGGGTGTGTCATCAGGATGTCTGTGCCCGCGCCCAGGTAGGCGGCGCCGATCCGCATGTTAGCCGTCGTGATATTGGTCGTGCTCATGCCACCCGACATGTGCTCGGCCCATGCATGGGCCATCGAGGTGAGCGGAGTGATCTGAATTCCGGTCGTTGCGGATCCTGGCGTGACACTGATCGACGGGACCGCACAGGTCATGTCGTCGGCATCGAGCATATTCATCCGTGCTCCGGTGGCCTCATCCGCAAAGGACCCGCCGTGCAGCTGCAGCATGAGCGGTCCGGAGTACGCGTCGACCCTCATCGTGAAATTGCCGCTCGCGTCGGTCTGTGTACTGCCCAGCTGTCCGCCCTTGACGCCATTGTTGATGGCGTATGCCCTGACAGTTGCACCGCTCACGGGTCCTTTGGTCGCTGTCCCGGTGAGGGTCCCGCCGGTGGCCGACGAGCTGCCGCTGCCGTCGCCGCTGCCCCCGCCACCGCCGCAGGCGACAAGGGCCGTGGTCGACAGGGCGCCGAGCGTCATGGCCAGGAGCCACCGAGCATTTCGGGTGTTACGTGCGTTCATCGCATTTCTCCGTTCGGAGGCGGCCTCGCCGCTCTCACGTCAATTGACGGTGCCGATTCATTGAATCTTCATGATCAATAACGCTGGGGAGCGCGCGTTTATTCCGCCGAGACCAGGAATCTTTCAGGCGCTGGATCGGAGTCAGTCGAGCGCGTGATGCGGCAACTGCGAAGGCGGTAGCGCGCGTGCCGGCGAAGTTGCCAGGAATGGTCAGCGTGCCCGTGCAGCCTCGACCGCCACGTCGCGAGTAGCACAGCCGACGCAACCGTTGCCGTACACGGAATCGCGCCCCGGTCGACCCAGGTCGACGGCTGCGGTCACGAGCTCGCTGACGGCCCGCTCCGCGGCCGCACGGTCCGGACGTTCGAGCCGCAGCGCAAGTCGGCTGGCGACGATCGGCGCGGCGAACGACGTGCCACGCACCGGTGAGTAGCCGCTCGGCAGGCTGGCGGCGTCGATGTCGGCGCCCGGTGCGGCGAAGGCAATGAACTGACCACGGCCGGCCTCGATCAGCACCTTGTCGGCCCGGTCGACCGCGGTAACCGCGACCACGCCCGGATACGCCGCCGGGTACAGCGGCGGCGCGGAGGGCCCGTCATTGCCCACGGCGGCGACGATCAGGTGACCACGCGCCAACGCCATTTGGATCGCGCGTTGCAGCAGTACGTTCGGCGGTCCGACCAGGCTCACGTTGATGACCGGTACGTCTTGCTGCATGAGCCACGCGAGTGCCTGAACTACGGCGTCCGTCGATCCTCCCGTCGGGGCATCGCAATACACGTCGGCCACGTACAGGTCCACGCTGATCATGGTCGACATCGCGTCGCTGAAACCAACGACCAGTCGCGACGCGATGGCCGTGCCATGGCTCGAGGGAACGACGGTGCCGTTGCAGCCGTGCGTGTGCAGTGTGAGCGACCGCAGCGCGGCATGGCCTGGTTCCACACCACCGTCAATCAAACCAACTCGTCGTGCCAGCGTCTTCTGTCCATCACCGACCGACGGCGAAGCCGGCTCGCTCGCCGTGACACCTGCCGCCGCTGCATCCGTGCCACTCTTGAAATACACGTGGTTGAAGTCATAGACCGCGTCCGGATCGAGCTCTCGAAGTCGCTTCAACGCCTTCCGCGCGGACAGCCCCTGCGGTGCCATCAAGACGACGACGTTGGCATCGAGACCCTCGAGTTCACTCTGTCGAGCGATGACGAAGCCCGCCGCCTGGGCGACCGCCAGTCCCTGCGTCGTGGCGCCGATACCGACGAGCTCGTTGCGGACGATCAGATCGCCGCGTGGATCGAAGTCGAGCAGGTCTCGGTGGCCCTGCTGCAACGCTTCGGCGTGCATTCGACGCGCGTCCCGCAGCGCCGACATGCCCGTGCTCGGTGCCATGCGCGTTCCCATTTCGTTGGACATGCCATTGGACATGCCCGAGCCGCTGGCGGGCCCTGACATCGACCCGCCCGACGTCATCCCGCCGCCGCCTCCACCGCCGCCCATGCCCCCGTGCTGCGCCAGGCCTAGAATCGGCACCAGCGCCAGCAGCGCCGCCGTCATCCGCCGGGTCCACTTGTGCCGCGACATGCAATCACGTTAGACCCAATCGTTTCCGTAGGGAAGAAATCGCCGGTCAGATTCGTAATGTACTTAGGACGCGCATGAACGACAGGGTCGCGAACTTCGGTGAGCAGGTGGGGACACTGCTGCCGCGCTTGCGGCGGTTTGCGCGCGCCCTCACGCGCCACCCGCAGGACGCGGACGATCTGGTCCAGCTGGCCGTGGAGCGCGCACTGACGCGGAGCACGCAGTGGCGACCCGACTCGAGCTTGACGAACTGGATGCTGGCCATTGTGCGCAACGCCTGGATCGACGAGACGCGCGCGCGACATCGTCGGGATGCGGTGTTGGTGCCTGAGAACGAGGCGGTCGAAGTCGGCGACACGGGCACCGACCGTGACATCGAATGGTGGTCGATCCAGAGCGCGCTGGGACGGTTGCCGGAGGAGCAACGGCTCGCCGTGGCGCTGGTGCTGATCGAAGGGCTGTCCTACCGGGAGGCGGCGCAGGTCATGGAGGTGCCGATTGGGACGCTGACAAGCCGGTTGGCACGCGGACGCCTGGCCCTGCAGGCGATGCTGACAGATCCGTCGATTACGCGCGTGGCGCGCAAGGATTAGCGATGACCGTGACCGACGAAGAGCTGATGGCCTACGTGGACGGCGAACTGGACGCCGCACGTCTCGAATCGCTGCGACTGGAAATCGCCGCCAGCGCCGACCTGTCGCGACGGGTCGCAGAGCAGCGAGCACTGCGTGATCGACTGCACCGTGCGTTCGATCCGGCACTTCACGAACCCGTGCCTGCGCGGCTCACCGAGCAGACCGTGCGTGCTCGCGTGGTTGAATTCGGTTTGTCGACCCGTCGTCGGCCATCGCGCGCCGCATGGCTGAGTGGACTGGCACTCGCGGCGGGCACCGTGCTCGGCATCGCGCTCGGACCCGCGCTGCTGCAACTCGCCCGCGAGTCACCGGAGATTGTCGCGAGTGGTGCCGACGTGGCCGCCGGCGGTGCACTCGCCGACACCTTGTCGCAGCGGCTCGCGTCGGAGCAGTCCGCGTCGGATCCAATCCGTCTGGGGGTTAGTTTCGTGGCGAAGAGCGGTGAGTACTGCCGCACGTTCATTTCGCAGCACGGCGACGTCGCCTTGGCCGGCATGGCCTGTCGACAGGGCGCCACCTGGCGAATCGATGCGCTGCAATCCGTGTCGATCGTCCCGGAGGTCTCCAACGGCTATCGGCAGGCCGCCACGTCCTTGCCACCGCTGGTGCTGCGGGCGGCCGAGGACTCGATGGCGGG
>JAGNMU010000342.1 GCA_017991005.1 Gemmatimonadaceae bacterium
TGGGTGGCAACCGCGCGCGGGAGAGGGGGGGGGCCCGGAATCAGAAATTTCACCCCCCCCCCCCCCCCGTCCTACTGTTTTAGCGGCACGCGCTTCTGCGGCCAAATGACTAGTCCTTTTCCTTGGAGTGGCCACATGTCCGGAGATCGGTTGTATCGAGCCCGCGTCGTTGCAGCAATTTTGCTAGCAGCCTATGGCATCCTACCCAGTGGAAGCGCCGCCGCTGACGATGGTGGCTTGGCCGGTGTCGAGAAGAAGTGTTCTACGTGCTCAAGCGCCGATGGAATCAGTCATCAGATGGCAAATGATTGTTGCGGAAGTGGACCCTTCTGCATGCTCGTTTCTTCGTACGGAGAACACAGCGAGCCGGGATGGTGTGGCGACATTCATGCCGGGTGCGACGAGATGTAAGTCCCCCTACGGGCCTGCTCCTCCGGCGCAATCACATCGCCTGAGCGAGCAGGTCTGCACCCACACTGATGCGAGTCCAGCGTATGAGAGTAGCGATGACTTCTCGCGAAATACAAAATTGGCTGCTGACGATCGCCATTCTAGGAATGGCAGTGACGATCGGTGCACGCGAGATTCGTGCGCGCCGCATCGCCGTGGATGAGGCTCCCGCTCCACCGACTTATCAGGCTGACTGGCGCAAGGCACTCGGCGCGGCGACACTCATTTCGAATCCGCAAGCGAGTGTCACTTTGTTGGAATTTGTCGATCTGCAGTGTCCATTCTGCCGCCGCTCTCATATTGTCGTCAAAGAACTGGAGGCCAAGTTCGGAAATCGTCTCTCGGTTGCATTTGTGCACTTTCCTCTCAGTAATCACTCGAAATCTCGCCACCGCGCGTTCATGGTCGAATGCGGAAAGCGCGTAGATCGCGGATGGGAGATGATCGATCAGCTGTTCTCGCTCACCGCTGCGGACGTCGAAAACACTCAGCATGTGGCTAGCCGGGCGGGGGTTCGTGACTCTGCCGCCTTTGTTCAGTGTCTCTCGGACTCACTTCGTCTCAACCGCGTGACCTCCGGAAGGGCGGTCGGCGACTCCCTCGGTGTCTATGCCACTCCTACAATCATTTTGAACGGGTGGCGCTTCAAGGGCGCGGTTTCAAAGGAGTACTTGGGTGACGCCATCGATGACCTTCTGGCAGGACGGAAATTGCGAGCGACCCAGGGTTCCCGAATCAACGCCGTCGGTGAAAAATGACACCCCTGACGGAGGGGTATCGCGCTCTCCGCGTGCTGCGACCACGGGCTTCCTGGCGATTGGCGCTCGCGATGTGGCTCTCAGGAAATCCACTGTCGTCTCAAACTACGTCTATCACGTACAGCGACGCGCATGTATCCAAAGCGCCACTGCTGATCGCATCCAAGCTGCCCTTGTTCGAGACCAGCGCTGCCGATGATCGTCGATTGGACGTTGAGGATGTACAGCGTGCCACATTTGTTGGCGAGGGAGAGTTGCTGTGGCTTGGCTCGCTCCCGTCGCGACTGGTCTTGGTGAGAATGGCGTCTAAGACCGTCACGTTGCTCGGCCGCGAGGGCGAGGGGCCAGGTGACTTTCGCGCGCTTCGTGACATCAGCGTGGTCGGGGATACCATTCTGTTCAGCGACATGACGTTGCTCCGACTCTCGCGCGTGCGAAAGAATGGCAGCCTACTATCTTCGCGGCTGCTTCCGCGCGTAGATCTCCGCATGGTGACGCGCATTGCAGGTATCGCCAACGACGGGTCGGTGCTCTTGTTCGCTGCCGGCTCACCAACCGATTTTAGCGATCCCAATGCCACCCATACGGTTGCACGGATTTATTCACTCCCGAAGGTTGGTCCGCCAGTCCTCATCAAGTCCCTCCCCGACCTTCGACTCACCGCAATAGAGACACGCTATCGCGGAGTCGTACGTAGTCGTCGCGAACCGATTCGACTCGCCGGTGGCGTGCACGTGGCCTTCGTCAGCAATACGCTCGGCATCGCGCACGCCGACACTTTTCGTTTGACGCTCTTCACGCCGCGGGGCACAGCGCTGCGAAGCATTTCCTTTCTCAGACCACGACGATTCGTATCGCCAGCAATGAAGGCCTTGTCCGTTGACCGAGAGATGGAGACTCGGGTCACGCGACCACGGTCGGAACCACTGCTTGATCCGGTTGAGACTGCACGTCAAGTGCGGGTTGCGCGTTACGCAGATTCGCTCCCGGCGCTTCACACCGTATTGACATCGCCCGATGGAGTATTCTGGCTCGTTGAGTCGATTGCGCCAGGAGACAGCGGGTGGACCGCAGTCGGCATATCCGCAGCGGGAACGTTGGTCGGCCGTATTCGCTCTGACTTCGCGGGCGTACCACTGGCAATCGAACCGAACCGCGTCCTGGTTCGCGAAATTGACCACGACGGCGCTGCTGTGGTTCGCGTACGTGCGTTGGCTAAGAGCAACTAGTCGTCCGCTCATTATCACGGAGAACTGCTGAGCAACAGTAGTTCTGTGCGAACGCCAGTTATGCAAGCGGTTCGGCGCATTCCGCATCGTCAAACCGCGGGCTGTTGACGCGAGTGGACACCCGGTACGCGTGCATGGAGAGTGCGTACGGACGCACCAGTGTTTGCGCGTCGGCGGGTTTGGTGTGCGGGTCGAGCCACCTGTCGAAATCACTGGGCTCGATGATCACCGGCATGCGATCATGGATCGGCCGCATCACATCGTTGGGCTCCGTGGTGATGATGGCGCAGGTGATCAGCGGCTCTGCGCCCGGATCGTGTTTGGGCGTCCAGCTTTCCCAGATGGCGCCCATCGCGAACGGCGCCTCGTCGGCCATGCGAATGCACCACGGTTGTTTGACCTTTTGTCCGGCGACCACCTGCCATTCGTAGAACAAGTCGGCCGGCATCAGTCCGCGGCGGCCTTTGAACGCGGCGCGAAACGACGGCTTGCTGGCGACGGTGTCGCCGCGTGCGTTGGCGAGTCGGTTGCCGATGGCAGGATCGTCGGCCCAGAATGGTACGAGTCCCCATCGCACCAGCAGCGCGCTGCGGCCATCAGCCGTTTCGCGTACCAGCGGCACGTTCTGCGTGGGCGTGAGGTTGAAGTGCGCGTCGAGCGTCGGAAGCTCTACGCCGAAAGGGAGCGTGCCGAGGCGCGCTGGATTGCCGAAACCGTATCGTCCGCACATGCGAGTGAAATGCGGCGTGATCGCGCCGAGGGCAAGTGACTGGGCCACGATCGGTGCGGTCGCGCGATCGTGTGACGGGTGTCACGGAGTGGAGATGCGACTGTTTTGCCGCGGGCGCTGAGCGCAACGGCGTGTGATCGCGGACACGTGAAGACCGGGCGCTTTCACCCTGACGGTTGCACACTGTGCACGACCCTTCACATGAGGCCGTCGTGTTCACTCCGCATCCACTTCACATTCTGCCGCGACGCCGAGCGCGCACGGCGGGGCATCGACGGCCCGCCATCGTCCTCACGGCTACGTCGACGTCGATGACGGCAGCCGCGCCCACCGTCGCGCGCCCGCGAACGCGCGTGCGGCGCGAGGCGCCATCGCTGGTCCTTGCCTGTGCACAGTCGCTGCTGATTGCACTCTGCGCGGCGCTCGCGATGCTCGGTGTCATGGCACGCGCACTGCACGCCCAATCATCGCCGTCGCAGGCACCGGCGATACAAGGGCCGCGCACGACGCCCAGCACAAAAGCCGACAGCGGCATCGGTGCGGCGCTGCGACGGAGTGCGGACCGGCACGGACTCTGGGGATCGGTGGGTGTGGGGCGTGCGCGTGCGGGACTCGATTGCGACGCGTGTTCGACGGCGACATCGGGCGCGTATGCCGTGCACGGCACGATCGGGGTGCGGATCACCCCGCGGTTTCTGGCCGGTGCGGAAACGTTCGCCTGGCTCGATGTGATCGGCGGCGGTGTGGATCGCATCGTGCGCGGCACCCATCTCATCGGACGATCGTATCCGTTCTCACATGCTCCGGTATTTCTGCAGGGCGGCGTTGGTGTGGCGAGTTTTGAAGTCAACGACGGCGATGTCGCGTTCCTCACGCGATCGGCGTCGTTGTCACTCGCAGCAGGCGTGGACTGGCATGTCGCCGGCATGACCGTGACGCCCACGATCGCGGCGGTCACGACCACGGGCGGCAAACTGACCAGCGATCGTACGGGCAACGCTGTGACGGACAACGCGCGACTCGGTCTGCTGCGCACGTCGGTGGCGCTCTCGTGGTTTCGCTGATGCACACGCACCACGACGCGGCGGACGCCGCGACGACGGACGTGCCGACCTATGACCGCTCGGCGTTGACGCTGAGAGCATGGAGACGAACCATGACGCGGATGACGATGGTCTGTGGCGTGTCGGGCGCGCTGCTCTTCGCGGCCGGCTGCGGCTCGGAGACTCCGCTGGCCGTTTCACCCGAAGCCATCGCGGCGGCGCCAGCGGCACGCGCGTTCGGGATCTGGACGCCGACCTCGACCGAGTTGTGCTCGGCCGAGGTACATAACCGGTACGCGACGCTCGGGCCGGACGGGAAGAAGTACCCGACGTGGCATCCGCCTACCGACCCCGTCTCGGGGTGCAGCTTCGGGCACGAACACGGTCGCGATCCACACGGCTCCCGGCTGTATCGCACGGTGGGCGACCTGCCGTTTGGCTACGCCAACGAACGTCTGGACGCCGCCAACCTGGGCATGGCGCGCCACGAAGACCATGTGGGGCACAAGATCGAGTGGGAGAACGACCTCAAGATTCGCCCGGGCGGCAACGCGGGGGCGGCGCTCGACGTGAGCTGCGACGTGCTGGTGAAACTGCATCAGGGTACACACTCCAAAGACGCCTTCACCAACAACTTGCATGAGCTCAACTATCACATCGAGTGCTCCGATCGCACCTCGATGCATGTGACACTGCTGAGCGCGATCGGCCGGCCGGGCGAGTTCGTGAGTAGTTGCGGCGGCACCATTCAGGCGGGCACGGCGACACCGGCCAATGCCCCCCACGGCGGCGGCCATCGTCGCATCCCAGACGCGAATTGCATCCTCTCGCGCATCCTGGTGGGCGCGGGTCAGCAGTCGGATTTCGGCAGTCTGCACGAAAGCTGGGAGACCCA
>JAGNMU010000343.1 GCA_017991005.1 Gemmatimonadaceae bacterium
GGCTGGCAGTTCGCTGGGCGGTTTGCTCACGCTGCACCTTGGTCTCACGCACCCGGCGATCTTCGGCAAACTGGGTCTGCTCTCGCCCTCGGTCTGGTGGGATGACCGGTGGATTGTGCGGCAACTGAATGCGTCGGGCGACCGGCGGCCGGACCTGTCCATCTGGCTTGATGTCGGCACCGGCGAGAAGCGCATGTTGAAGGGCACGCGCCTGTTGCATCGCATGCTGCTGCGCAAAGGCTGGACCTCGGGCGTAAATCTGCACTACATGGAGGCGGAGGGCGCGCTCCATGATGAACGTGCGTGGGGCCACCGCACCGGCTTGTTTCTGCGCTTTCTTTTCCCCGCTCATTGAACCACGGTCGGTGAACATGGATACGTTTCGCGGTTTTCCGCCGCGCGCGATGACGTTTCTGCGCGGTCTCAAGAAGAACAATCGCAAAGAATGGTTTGAGGCGCATCGCGAGGACTATGACGACGCGCTGCGCACACCGATGAAGCTGTTGATCGACGACGTGGACGTACGGTTGGCGGCGTTCATTCCGGAGATCATCGGCTCGGCGAAGAAGTCGATGTTCCGCATTCATCGCGATGTGCGCTTTTCGAAGGACAAGTCGCCCTACAAGACGAACGCCGCCTGCTGGTTCTTTCATCGCGATTCGGGCGGTGGCGTGGGCGGCGAGGCAGCGCACGGCGGTGCAGGGTTCTACTTCCACATGGCGCCTGGCGAGATCTTCTGCGGTGGCGGCATCTGGATGCCGCCCCGGCCCGCGCTTGCCAAAATCCGCGAGTCACTCGCGGACGACTACGAGGGCTTCAACGACATTGTCCTCGACAAGGCCTTCAAGCGGCGCTTCGGCGCCCTCGATCCCGAGGCCAAGCTGACGCGCATGCCGCGCGGATTTGATCCCGATCACCCGGCGGGCGACTGGTTGCGGTATCAGTCGTTCACGGCCGGCACCGCGGTCCTGCTCACCGATATTCAGAGTGCGAAGCTGCCGGATGTGCTGGCCAAACACTACAAGGCCATGACGCCGTTCATTCGCTGGCTCAACACGGCGCTCGGACTTCGGCCTAGCTCCGGGCGGTGACGCGCGGGAGAACTTATGGAGCTGGAGAACTGCGGGAGATCGCGAAGCACTTCTGAACGCGAAGGGCGCCGAGGCACTGTGAGGGCGCGAAGAACTACCGCAATCTCTCTGCCCCGTCGTCAACGGCACTTGCCGTCTTTCTGTTGTTGAACAACAGAAGGAAGTTCATCTGACACAGTGGTTGGCCGAAAGCACACGCATCCTTCGCGCCCTCACAGTTCCTCGGCGCGCTTCGCGTTCAGAAGTGCTTCGCGCCCTCCCGCTGTTCTCCAGCTCGCGCTGTTCTCACCGGCGGGTAAGCTCCGCCTCGGCCGCAAGCACGCCGAACGAGGCCCACGCCGGACTGGCGTCGAGTTGTTTCCAGAGCGCGCGCGCCTCGTCGCGGCGGCCGTTCAGGACGTGCCACATCGAGACGCCGTAGGCGGTGGTGGCATCGCTGACATTGGCGGTCGCTACGCCCGGGTACACGGACTCCACCGACTCGAGTCCTGCATACAGGCGGAGGAGTCTGAGATACGCCATGTTTTCGATCAGTGGCGGATTGGCACGTGCGATGGCGAGTGCGCTGTCCGCACCCACTTTGTTGCCCATTCGCGCGAGTACCAGATAGCGCCAATACTGCGTGGCAACTTGCAGATCGGGATTGACGGAGACGCGAGCGCAGGAATCCCACGCGGCCAGTGCTTCCGGGAATCGTCCATCCACGTAGTGCGCGAGCGCGAGATGGTACCAGATGTTGAACTGCAGTGTGCTGAGCGGGATGTTCTGCGCATTGGGTGCGCCGTCGGGCTCGATCACATCGGCTTGCCCGCGAACCAA
Organism: Gemmatimonadaceae bacterium; assembly: GCA_017991005.1. Lineage (GTDB taxonomy): Bacteria > Gemmatimonadota > Gemmatimonadetes > Gemmatimonadales > Gemmatimonadaceae > Gemmatimonas. Next base: position 1,911 of record JAGNMU010000343.1, read on the forward strand.
GGTCGCCGCCTTGGCGAGATCCTGCGCGGCCAGCATCGGCCGGCGAACGGTGAGCCAGCGATGCCCACGATGCCGCAGAAACCGCGCATCACGCGGGAAGCGCGCGGCGCCGGCGGAAAACGTGTCGATCGCCTCGCGGTATTTGCCAAGGTAGGCGAGCCGGCGACCCACCCAGATGAGTGCGTCCGGACTGTTCGGCATCCGCTTGAGGGTGTCCGCGGCGGCGTTGAGCTGCGCGGTGAGTCGCTCGCGTGTGGCGTCGTCCAGGAACGGGCGTTCGAGTTTTCGTCCCGTGAGCGCGGCGCCTTCGGTGCGGACGTCGAGTCCGGCAGACGGTGTCGGTGCCCATCGCGCGCAGCCCGACGGTGCAGAGAGCACCAGGAACGCCGCCGTCACTGTGACGGCACGAGACATCGATGTGCGGAAGCCGGAGGCGGGAGGATTCATGCTGGATGGGTACCGTCTGGCCCGCTCGGCGGCAAGATTACTCCGCATGTCGAAGGGGCTCAAGCTCACGCTGGATATCCTGATCGGTGCTGCCGCGCCGGTGGTGATCCTCAAGTACGGCACGGCGCCGCTGGGCACGCTACCCGCGTACCTGCTGGCCGCGCTTGTGCCGGTGGCGTGGGTGCTGCTCGACCTGCTCGTCTTTACGCGCCGTTTCAACTTCATCTCGGCGTACGGCGGTCTAGGGGCGGTGATGCGCGGGGCGCTCGCGTTCTGGTATGTCGACGGGGCGCTGTTCGCCTTCAAAGACAGCGCAAGTTACTTGCTGGCGGTCTTCATCTTTGGCGGGTCCGCATTTCTCGCCAAACCGGTCACGCGGGCTATCGCGTTGCAGGGGCTCGATCCGGATACGCCCGACAAGAAGTCGGCGATGGATCGGCTACTCGATGAGCCAACCGTCGTTCGTGCGCTCAAGCAGTCCGCACTGATCATCGGTTTGACGAACCTCGGCGCCGGGTTGGTGAACTACGCCATCAACTACAAGATGGTGCTGGCCAAGTTCGGCACGCCGATCTTCAACGATCAGGTCGCGAACGTCAACGCGATCACGCGCATCGTACTGGTCTTGCCGGATATGCTCGCGCTGTTCTGGGCATTTTCACTGATGTACAAGGCGCTCTACGCGCTGCTGCCTGCGGAAGATGGCGCCGATCCGCACGCCGGTGACTTCTGGGAATTGGTCAAGCGCCGCGAAGACGCGATGGCGATGGTGCGCACCGGTGAGCACGACGCCGCTGGTGCCACGAACGCGGTGGTGCAGTCGCAGGCCAACCGACAGGCACGCGAAGAGTTCGGGCTGTCGTAGTCCGCACCTCCGCGAAGGCGCGCTGCTTAACCGGGCGGCCGCCGCGTGTGAATCACGTACACGCCGCACCTGGAGTTGAGGCGCGAGTACTTGGATGGGGTCTGCGCCGGACTCGAGTAGAACTCGATGGCTTCGATCTGGTGCGTGGGAATGGAATTGACTTCGAATGGCTCCGTGGGATATCCGGAGTTCATGAGTGTGTGATCGAGATACACCTGTGCGTAACAGCCGCACTTCATGCCCATGTTCGCCTCGGCGCGAGAGACGACATACTTGTCACCGCCGATCTGCTGCCGTCCTCCCATCAGCGGACCGCCGGCATCCCACGGTGTGCAGCTGAACGTGCTGCCGTGGCGCTTGCTCAAGACCCACGCCTGATTGGCCCGTCCCTGAAGCAGTCCGAGTCCAGGAACAGTGGAGAGGATCTCTGACATCCGGCGCCCTTCCTGCTTGCGCAGCTCGTCGCTGGTAATGAAGTGTCCGAGCCCGAGGCGCCGATTTTCTTCGAACTCGTCCATCAGCGGATCGTTGCGTTTGGCCATCACCGGCACGGAATCGAGCACCGTGACGGATTGACGCAACGTGAAATTGTGCGTGACGTCGCCGTTGTTGGGAAACGTGAGCGTGAGACTGGTCGCGGAGAATCCCAACAGGCGCACCGTGACGGTGTGGGTACCACGCGGAATATCCGGCAGGCGATAGCGGCCCTGCGCGTTGGTGCGGGTGCTGAGGCCAAGCGACACAATCACCACCTCCGCGTTCTCGAGCGGGCGCTGCAACGAATCTGACACCACTCCCGTCAGGGTCGCGGCGCGTCGTTCGATATCGGCGGTCGGGAGCGACGCCATGCACATCAAGGCCAGCGCCATTGCGCCGGCGGTGCGCGTTGCCGGATGTCTCGCGGCTCGTGCGCAGGCGACTGTGACGGACACTGCGTGCATTCGCGACTGCCTCGATCTAGTCGGTTCGCGTTCTCACTACGGATCGCTGCGCGCTTCGGCGGGAAGGGGGAACGGCTTTTCTACCACAAAGAACACAGAGGCACAGAGTGAGCGCTCCGGCCATCACCCTCTGTGTCTCCGTGTTCTTTGTGGTGAAAAAACGTTTCACACCAATCGAACGCGACGACTCGTCTGGCGACACAAACGCGCAATGTCGCGACGTCGGGTGTGCTCAGGACTGCGAGTTGGACCGCGCGCCGTGATCGATGGCGTGTTCGCGCACGGATTCCATGATGCGCGCCATGTCGGCTTGATACTGCGCGCGTTCGGCGTCGGTCCAGAGTTCGATCTTATGGGCCGAGCGAATCGACGCGAGCATCTCGTCGACCAGTTCGCGCAGGCGGGGGTTCCGTCGACGATCGGATCCGTCGGGGCCGTAACCGGGAGTGGACGATGGTGTCATGGACAGAAATGTCCCACCGCCCTAGGGTCGCGACAAGGCCAAGGCTGGAGACTCAGTCAGGCAAGCTCGACTGTACGCCGCCGAACGAATGGGCGTCAGTCGTTGTCGTCGTGCAGCATGCGCACGGCCGGTGTTTCCAGATCATCCATCTGTCCGCTCCTGGCGGACCAGACGAAGGCGAACACAGCGACGCCCACAACAACCAGCGCCAGCGGCAGCACAATAAACAGAACGCTCACGACACACTCCGCAGTGACGCACGAGAGAACGACTTTCCGTACCACGACCCCAACACCACCGTCAGGGAACTCGTGGGCATCAGCACGGCGGCGATCAGCGGATTGAGGATGCCAACCACCGCCATCGCCGCGCCAATGATATTGTAACCGATGGAGAAGCCGATGTTTCGGCGGATCACACCCATCGTGTTGCGTGCGCCTTCGGTGAGCTCCACCAGCGCCGAGAGGCCGGG
>JAGNMU010000344.1 GCA_017991005.1 Gemmatimonadaceae bacterium
TGCAGAACTTCGCGTTGCTTACCGAAGTGGGACGGGTGCAGCGCCCCGTGTTGCTCAAGCGCGGGTTGTCCGCCACGATCACCGAACTGCTGATGGCCGCGGAGTACATCATGGCGCAGGGCAACGGTGATGTCATTCTTTGCGAACGCGGCATTCGCACGTATGAAACGGCGACACGCAACACCATGGACATTGCCGCCATTCCAGTGCTCAAGCGCGAGACGCACCTGCCGGTGATCGTCGATCCAAGTCACGCGGGAGGACGCGCTGATCTGGTGACACCATTGGCCATGGCGGCGATTGCGGCCGGTGCAGACGGATTGATCGTCGAGGTGCATCCCGATCCGGCGCATGCACGGTCGGACGGTGATCAATCGCTCGAGCCCGGCGCGTTTCGTGACATGATGCGGCAGGTCGCACTCATCGCCAACGCCGTTGGACGAACCGTGCCGACGTCGGCGCCGCTGACCGCACGGAGCGCCGCATGACACCCGCCATCTGCAAATTGCGCGAGGACATTGCCGCGGTTGATGCGCGACTCATCGCCGCGCTGGCCGAGCGGGTTTCGCTTGCGTGTGAGGTTGGACGCGCCAAGGCGGCGATCGGTCAGCCCGTGATTGATCCGGCACGTGAAGCGGCCGTGGTATCGCGCGCTGCGGTACTGGCGCGCGAAGCGGGCTTACCCGAAGACGACGTCCGAGCGCTCTATTGGCGACTCATGGCGATGTCACGACGCGCGCAGCTGGAAGACCTGGGCGCGGCTGCGCGCGTCGCGTGATTCACCCGATGGGTCGCGTGGTGCCTTTGGGAACCACGGCGCGGCCAATCGTGCCGCGATCACTGCCAAACCAGATGGAGCGCGTAGCTTTGTCAAAGACCATGTGACGCACCGTGTTTGGTGCCGCCGGTCCGAGATCGACGCGTGAGAAGAACTGCTGCGAACGTGGATCAAAGCCCACCAGGCGGTTGGGCTGGCTTCCCGTTTCGACAAACCACAGTCGGTCTTCATCATCCACCGTCATGGCGTACGGCAATGAGGCGGCGCCACCCGGCATGGGGTACTCGCGCACGGTGCCGCTGACGGGATCGAGTCGGCCGAGAAAACCGCGCGAGTAGTCCACGTACCACACGCCACCGTCGCTGGTCAGCGCAATGCGACGTCCGCGCGCACGGGCATCGGGCAGCACGTACTCACGCACGCGCATGGACACGGGATCGACCGTGCCGACCTTGTTGGTGCCGAACAGATTGAACCACGGACGTCCACTCTTGTCGACGACGATGCCGTAGGGTCGTGACGACGGGGTCGTCATGGTCAGCAACGACACTTTGCCGGTGCTTTGCACCAGATGGCCGAGCATGTTGCTGTTCTGCAATGTGAACCAGAGATCGCCTTTGTTGTCAAAGGCAATCGTGTGCGGATCGCGCGCCGCCGGATCGGGCATCGGATACCGCGTGATCACGCCGGTGCGGCCATCGATCCGGCCGATCATGCCGTTGCGATTGCCGGTGTACCAGGCATTGCCTTTGTCGTCGATCGACACGGTGTGCGGAAAGGTGCCCGAGTCGATTTCGATGCGCGTGAAGCCACCACTGCGCGGATCGAGCCGCGCCACGTAGTTGCCTTCCTGCCCGACAAACCAGACACGTCCGCTGGCGTCCACCGAGGGATCGCGCGGGCGCGTTTTTTCCCACGGTACGGTCCACTCGGTGAGTTTGACCGTATCGGGCGTGGTGGCGGCGGCGCTTGGAGACGCGGCGCGCTGGGCATCGGCGCGCGACGGACGTGCGGCGGCCAATACCGTGATCGTCAGGAGGAGTGCGGCGCGAACGCGCGCGGGAGCGACGGTCGACATGGTCGGGGTTGGTGGCAGGGTCGACAGGTCCACAGCAGTGCGGCGGGTAGGGTACGCCAGCGGACTGGGCGCACATCCCTTTGACCCTACGCCGTGCCGCGCGTGGTCGCAAGCGTGTGCGGGTGCGAGCGGGTACGTGCGGTACGTGCCCTACCGCTGCGGCGTTGGTGCGGCTGCGCTCGGCTGGGACGAACTGACGGTACGGGCGCGCTCCTCCGCGCGTCGCCGGAACCAGCTGGCCACGAGATAGAACTCGTCGAGATCGTGCATGGGGATGTCCGCCCCCGAGGGATCAGGCCCGTCAAAGACGCGTGTCGCCAGCGCGTTGAGCTGCTGGTGCTCGTCGTCGCAGGTGGGCGTGGCGACCTCGGCCCGCACGGTGCCGCGGCGAATGAGGTACACCCACGACCGGCCGTCGGCCCCGTCGGCGTGATACCGAAAGGTGAGCCGGTCCATGTTGGCGTGAAAATGCTGTACGCGCTGATGCAACCAGCTCACGCGCTCCAACCGGTCACGCAACACACCGGCGCGTTCAAACTCCATCGCCATCGATGCGTCCTGCATCGCGCGTGTGAGCGCCGCCACCGGCGCGTCGGATTGTCCTTCGAGAAAGGCGCGCACCATCGCCGCCTGTGCGCGATACGCGGCGCCCTCGCCAGCGCCGATGCACGGACCGGCACACGACCCGAGATCGTGCCGCAGACATCCAGGCGCCCGGGTGCGCGCGTTGGTCTTGCGACGCGGTGCGTTGCCCGGCGACAGGGTGTCGCCGGCGAACCAGAGTGCGAGCGCACGCGCGCTGTCTGCGGATTCCTCGAGTGAGCAGTCACGCAGCCCCGTGGCATCGGCCAAGGCGCGCACCGCCTCACGCAGGGCACTCACCCGCCGGAACGGGCCAAAGAGTGCCACCGCCGAGGGATCGTCGGAGCGTGGCACCACACGCAACCCGGGTACCTGTCCGCCGGTGAGCGCCACGTACGCACGCGGCCAGTCGTCGGTGACCATCATGCTGTTGAAATGCGGCCGGTGCTGCTTGATGAGCCGCAGTTCGCGCAGCAGGGCGCCAAACTCGGTGTTGGTGTATTCCCACTCGAGCGTGAAGGCATGGCGCAGAATCCGCGCCGCCTTGTTGCGGCGGCCCTTGGCGCGAAAGTACGACAGCAGACGTGTGCGCAGTTTGCGTGACTGGCCCACATACAACACCGCCCCTGTGGGGCCGATCATGCGATACACGCCCGGCTGATTGGCGCACTCGGCGCGCACGCGTTCGCGAAGCGCCTTACGCTGCGCTGGCGTGGACTGCGGGGGACGGACGTGCAGGCGGGTGGTGGGTTCCACGCGTGAACGTTACGTCAGGTCACTCGCGGGTGGAATCGGTGGCCTCCAGCCGTCGTCGTACAACAGCGATTCGCGAAACGCGGTGGCCTGCCGACGAATGGTCGCCACCTCCTCGGCCGGCATGGCCTCGACATGTTTGAGCATCATGCGCATGCGCGGGTGTGCGGCAAACCGTTCGCGATGTCGGTCGAGAAAATCCCAGTAGAGCGTGTTCATGGGGCAGGCATCGTCGCCGGTGCGTTTGGCCACATCGTAGCGGCAGCCGGCGCAGTAGTTGCTCATGCGCTTGATGTACGCGCCCGACGCGACGTATGGCTTGGAGGCCAGCGTGCCGCCGTCGCCCCACGTGCCCATGCCGGCCACGTTGGGGAGTTCCACCCATTCGTAGGCATCGGTGAAGGCGCTCCAATACCAGCGTGACAGTGCGGCGGGTTCGACGCCCAGCAGTGTCGCAAAGTTGCACTGCACCATGAGTCGGGCGATGTGGTGCACACGCCCGTGATCGCGCACCTGACGAATGGTGTCGGAGAGACAGCGCATGCCACAGGCGTCGCCGGGCGCGCCGCGGTCGTCGTACGCTTCCCCGTCGGGCGCCCAGAACCACCGCGGCAACGGTAACGTGGCATTGAGCGCGTTCGCGGTGCGGAGCGCGGGCATGAGCTGCCAGTACATGCCGCGCATGTATTCACGCCAACCAAGAATCTGCCGGATGAAGCCTTCGGCCGACGCGATGGGCACGTGTCCCTCGCGGTACGCGCGTTCGGCGCGCTTCACCACTTCGAGCGGGTGCAGCAGCCCCACGTTGATGAGTGATGACAACGACGAATGCAGCAGGTCGGGTGCGCCGTGCACGAGCGCATCTTCGTACGGACCAAACTCCGGCAGTCGTTCGACAATGAACTGCTCGAGCCATGCCTTGGCGTCGGCGCGTGTGACGGGGAGTGCGAATGAGTGAACGGAACCCCAGCGACCTTTCCATGTCGCCACACGCGCCATCTGTTCGCGCGTGATGGTGTCGGGTTCGCTGCGCCACATGGCGGGCACCGCGCGGCCCTTCGGCCACGGCTTTCGATTGTCATGATCGAAATTCCATGTGCCGCCCGAGGGTTGTCCGTCGGGCTCCATGAGAATGCCGTGTTTGCGGCGCATCTCACGGTAGAACCACTCCATGCGGAATTCCTTGCGTCCGGCAGCCCACGTGCTGAAGTCTGCGCGTGTGGCCAGAAATCCGCGGTCCTCGCGCAGCGTGAGCGCAACGCCTTCGGCGCGCAGCAGTGCGTCAGCGCGGGCGAGTTCGTCGACCATATCCTGCTCGCGTCCTTCGCTGGCGACCACGCGCGCGGCGTTCGTTTCTCGCGCCAGATCGCGCAAGCCTTCGGCGTACGACGGGGCGCGGCGCAGCATCACGCGATAGCCCGCTGCTTCGAGCGACGCAGCGAAGTGCCGCATGGCCGAGAGCAACAGCACCAGTTTCTGCCGATGCCACGGGAGCGAGGCGCCTTTGGCGACTGACTCGAGCAACACGACGATCACATCATCGCGTGGCGCGCGCGGAATGTTGGCGACGGCGCGCGAGCATTCCCACGGGGCGACGAAGGCGAGTGTGACGGAATCGGATGATGGCGGGGTACGGCCTTGCACCTGCATGCGCGGCCAACGACGGTCCGCGCGCGGCGGTTCCCGTTTGCCCGTGCGGCTATTCGGTCTGATCCATGTCCACCTGTCCGCTCAACCGGCGCGACAGATGCGACCAGCTCATGCCGACGGCGAGCAGCAGCGACGTGCACACCAGCACCACGTAGGTGATACCGCGGCCCGAACTGGCACTCACGATGCCGAAGTCGAGCAGCAGCCACACCAGTCCGCCCGAGATGGCCAACACCAGCGCC
>JAGNMU010000345.1 GCA_017991005.1 Gemmatimonadaceae bacterium
CAGGATGTACACCTCGGGGTGGCCGAACACCCAGAACAAGTGCTGCCACAGCAGCGGGTCGGCGCCGTTGGCGATCGTGTAGAAGTTCGTGCCGAAGAAGCGGTCGAACTGCAGGAACACGAGCGCCACCGTGATGACCGGGAACGCGAGCGCGACCAGGAACTGCACCACGAACGACATCCACGTGAAGATCGGCATGCGCATCATCGACATGCCCGGCGCGCGCATGTTGATGACGGTCGTGATGAAGTTGAACGCGGCCGCGAGCGACGAGATACCCAGGATCTGGAGACCCAGCACCCAGAAATCCATGTTGATCTGCGGCGAATACGCCTTCGTGCTCAGCGGCGCGTAGCCAAACCAGCCGCCATCCGGCGCAAGACCGAACAGAATCGGGAACGAGATGAACAAGCCGCCCAGCACATACACCCAGTAGCTGAACGCATTCAGCCGTGGGAAGGCGACGTCACGTGCCCCGATCTGCAGCGGGATCAGGAAGTTGAAGAAGGCGGCGGACAGCGGCATGATGGCGAGGAAGACCATCGTCGTGCCGTGCATCGTGAACAGCTGGCTGAACATCTCGGCCGACACCACCGTGCCGTTCGGACGCATGAGCTGAGCACGCATGACGGCCGCTTCCAGGCCGCCCACGATGAAGAAGAAGAGTGCGGATACGAGGTAAAGCGCCCCGATCCGTTTGTGATCCACCGTCGTGAGCCAACTCCAGACGCTGTTATCAACAGCCTGGGGACGGACGTCGGTATATGGAGGCGCGGCAGCGATGGTTGCCATCGGTTTCGTCAGTCGGTGCGATGCGTGAGCGTGACGTGAACAGTGACGAGCGGTCGGTTACTTGAGGGCCTGCAGGTACGCCACGATATCCGCGATTTCGGCGTCCGTGAGGCCGCCCATCGTGATCGTGTTCTTGCGCACCGGATCGTACAGCCCCTTGCCGATGGTGGGCATGATGCTGCCGGGCTTGAGGTGCGGCGCGTTCTTCAGCCAGTAGGCAAGATGCTTCGCGTCATTCGGATACAGGCCCGCCGCGATGGTATACCGCGAACCGATGTGCGTCAGGTTGGGGCCGATCACGCCCGCACTCATCGCGTTGCCGCTGATCGCGTGGCAACCGATGCAGGAGGAGCGGGAGTAGAGCTGGCGACCGCGTTCCGCGTCACCCTTGCCGATCAGTGATTCGTCGAACGTCACGCCGGCCGGAATCGCCATCGTCGGCTTGATATGGGCGAATTCCTTCTCCAGACGATCCTGGGGGAACACCCAAACCGGCACCTGCGCGGGTGCATCCTTGAGCGCAGAATCTGGCGCGGGTTGCACCGCCGCCGTCTGAATAACCGGCACGCCACCCGTCCCCGACGGCACCGGTGCCACGGCTGCCGTACCCGTCGGCGAGATCGCAGAGGCCACCGGGAAGATCGCCGGCTGCTTCTGATGCGCCGCCCACTGATCAAACTCCGCCGGCGTCACCGTGAACACGCGGAACTTCATATTCGCGTGTGACGGGCCGCAGAACTCGGCGCAGAAGCCGTTGAAGGCGGACGAGGGCAAATCCTTGTTCGGTGTGAACCACAGGAAATTGCTCTTGTTCGAAATCAGGTCGCGCTTGCCACCCAGCTGCGGAATCCAGAACGAGTGCAGCACGTCGAGTGTCTTGAGCTCGAAGTTCACCGTGCGGCCGTTCGGCAGATACAGCTCGTTCGCCGTCGTGATGCCGAGTTGCGGGTACTTGAACTCCCACCACCACTGATGGCCGATCACCTGCACCTGGAGCGCGTCGGGCGCCGCCTTGGCCTGTGTCTTGAAGATCGTGCGAACCGTTGGAATCGCGATGAAGATCAGAATGACCGCGGGAATCGCGGTCCATGTGATCTCGAGCACCGTGTTGCCATGCACCTGTTCCGGGGTCTTCCCGTCGGGACGCCGACGGAACCGGAAGATGGTGTAGACGAGGGCGATTTCGACGAAGATGAATACAATCGTGCCCCACATGAGCAGGGTATCCCAGAGCTCATCGATGGCCGTGTTGTATTCCGACGTGTGATTGAACGTCGAGTTCGGGTACACACCACCACAGGCGGCGAGACCCAGGGCTAGTGCGCCCAGCAGCAAGGCGGAGAACACCCGCCGCTGGCGGAACGTGCCAACCATTGCGGTTCCTGGAGAGTGGACTGACCCCACGCTCCCGTGCGCGCGCACGCGGGAGATCGTCATGGGGAACGGAGAGACGGCAAGCCGAAGCTAAACCGGGGTTTCGACAGCTGGCAAGGAAAGCCGCAGGTAATCTCCGAAGTCAGTCGAAAAAAGTTCATTCGCGTAACCTCCAAAATGCGTTTTTGATGGTTTTTCCCCCGAAAACAGGACTCCAGCGCGCTCTTTTGCGTCGGCACGGGGCAATCGTCTTCGGTTGGAGGCGCCTCTCCGCGCCGCACGTTGGAACAGCATGTCACGTGGACCGCAGGAGCGCATGATGACCAGTCGGTTCGGACCTTCTTCCTGCCAGAACTCACCGTGAGCCGATTGTTGTCATTAGGACCGCCCGTCCGGACTGCACTGGTGTGCTGTGTAACCGCACTCAGCGGTGTGGCCTGTCGTGAACAGCGCAACGCGCGTCCTGCGTCGTCGGTGATGGCCATTGGTGTCGGCGCGCTTCCCGGCCGTCCGGGCTACGACAACGTTGTCCGCGGCGTGCAGATGGCGGTCGATCGACTCAATGAAACGGGGAAGATGCGCTTCGAAATGCGCCTGCCCGACAAGTCGAGCACCAGCGCCGTCGCCGTCGCGGAATCGCTGCGCGAGGATCCCAGCGTGATCGCCGTGGTCGGACATCCCGAAAGTGGACATACCATCGAAGCCGTCCCGGTGTACGCGGATGCCGAACATGCAGGACGCAACGCGGTGGTCGCCATTTCGCCAACCGCGTCGTCACCGCGACTGTCCGGCATCAGCCCGTGGTTCTTTCGCGTCGCCCCCAGCGACAACGAGGCTGCACGGTACGTCGCACGGTGGGTGCTCGACTCGCTCAAGAGTCGCCGCGCGGCAGTGATCTACCGCAACGATTCGTATGGTCGCGACTGGTCGACGACCTTCGCCGACAGCTTCATCAAAGCGGGCGCGTCCGTGGTGTCCCGCGACCCCTATCTGGCCGGCATGACGGAGTGGGACGCGTATGCGCAGTTGCTGGCCCGTCTCAAACCAGATGTGTTGCTCTTCCCCGGCGACGCCGACGATGCGGTGGAACTGCTGCGGGCGCTGCGCGAGGCCAAGGTGTCGCTGACGTTCATCGGCGGCGATGGCACCGAAGGCATGCGTGACACCGATGTCGCCGCAGGCGCGCACTATGTGGCCTTCTTCCAGCCTGATCACGTCAGCAGCGACGACGGCAAGACCTTCGTCCGGAAGTACACCGAAAAGTTTTCGCGTGAACCGGACATGTTCGCTGCCATGTCGTACGATGCCGCCTGGGTCATCGGCAAAACCGTCTCCCGCGGTGCGACGACGCGTGCCTCGTTGCGCAAAGCGCTCGAACAGCTCGGCAGCAAAGGAAGCCCGAGTGTCGACGGCGTCGCAGGGCCGATTGCGTTCGAACGCAATCACGACGTGGCCGGTCGTCATGTGGTGATCGCCACCGTGCGGGCAAAAGGGAGCGCGTTCTGATGTTGCGCACCATTCGCTCGAGACTGATCGCCGGGTTTGGAACCTCCACCGGCTTGCTGCTCATTGCGGGCCTGCTGGGCTGGTGGGGGCTTACGCGCAGCAACGCCCAGGCGAACGCGACGGTGCTCGCGCTGGCCGATCGCTCGGAATTCACCGAACGCGCCACCACAACCATTCTGCGCGAGCTCGTCGCGGGGCTGCGGTATCTCAATACGCGCTCCACGACGGATCAGCAGCAGTATCTCGTGCTGGTGGACCAGGCGGATGAAATGCGTCGCGATGCGATCAAGCGCGAACTGTTGCGTCCGGCCGAACGCCGCCGGCTCGAAACGATCGGGCAATTGCAGGCGGCGCTGGAAGTCCGCATCGCCACGACACACGCGTGGCAAGTCGTTGGGCTCGAAGCCGATGCCCAGCGCGTGCTGCAGCAGACCACCAAGGACATTCAAGCCATCGAAGTCGAGTTGGAGGCGCTGCGCAACGAGGCACGTGCGGGCGCGATCGACTCGATGGACGCGCTGCACGAAGTGCTGCGCAACGCCGAGGTGAGCCTCGCCTTGCTCGTCGCCTTTGCGTTTGGAGTCACCGCGTTCTTCGGCCTCTCCACGTCACGCGCCGTCACCGAACCGCTCTCGCGTTTGCGCGAAGAGATGGCCGCCATCGGGGCCGGCGATCTGCGCGTCCCGGACGGACAGGACATGCACGGTGCCGTCGCGCAGGAATACGCCGACCTCATCGCCGCCATGCGGCAGGCGCGCGAGCGCCTGCGACTCCTGCTCTCCCGCGTGCGCGACGAAGCCGATCAGGTCACACTCGCGGCCGGCGAACTGTCCGCGTCCGCCGGCGCGGCGGCGGCGTCTTCGCAGCACGTGACCACGGCCGTGATGGACATCTCGCACGGCGCGTCGCTGCAGCTCAACGCGCTGAACAACGCCAGCGACACGGTGAAAGTGCTGGCCGAGGCCGGCGCCACCATCGGCGAAGCCGCGGAGGAAACCGAGCGCGTGGGCCGCGAGATTCGCGAGACCACCAATACGACGCGTGATCAGGTGCAGGTCGCCATCGACACGCTGCTCGGCGCACGCACCGTCGTGCTGGAATCACGCACCGAGATGAACGCGCTCAAGGACGCCACGGCGGTCATCGATGACTTCGTGAGTGTCATCTCGGAGATTGCCACGCAGACCAACCTGCTGGCGCTCAATGCCGCCATCGAAGCGGCCCGGGCCGGCAGCGCCGGTCGTGGTTTTGCGGTGGTGGCGCAGGAAGTGCGCACGTTGGCCGAACAGAGCGCCAATGCCGCGAATGAAGTCACGGAGAACGTCAAACGAATCCGTGCGCGCATCGCAAGCGCGTCCGG
>JAGNMU010000346.1 GCA_017991005.1 Gemmatimonadaceae bacterium
CCGGATCGCGTGCAGCGGGTTCAATTTTGCGACGTCCACGCCGTCACTTGGCCCGAGCCGCACCCGCCTTGGAGGTATGATGTCCGACCGGCGCTCCCGTCGTGAGTTCATGGGACTCACTCTCGTCGGCGCGGCAGGCGCGTTGACCCCCTCGCTGCTCACGGCGTCACGCGCGCACGTTGCCCCGCTCGCGGTCGATCCGGATCTGATCGTGACAAACGCGAAGGTGTACACCATGGACTCGACTGTGCCGCGCGCCGACGCCTTTGCCGTGAGCAACTCGCGTTTTGTCGCCATCGGTACGTCGGCCGCCATGAAAGCCCTCGCCGGTCGTCGCACGCAGATGATCGATGCGAAGGGCATGACCGTGGTGCCGGGTTTCATCGACACGCATAACCACGCGGGCGGCACAACGTTGTTGTACGAAGTGCTCGTCGGAAATCCGTTCGAGGTGGAGTTTGTCTCCATCCAGAGCATCATCGAGAAGTTGCGTGCGCGTGCGCGCCAGACGCCGCCGGGCACGTGGGTGTCGGGATACTTTCACGACGACACCAAACTCAAGGACAAACGGCAGCTTACCCGGCAGGATCTCGACCAGGTGAGCACTGAACACCCGGTGCAGGTGCGGCACCGCGGCGGGCACACGGCGTTCTACAACAGCAAGGCGTTCGAGCTCGCCAAGGTCACGAAGGAGACACCCGATCCGGCCGGTGGCACCTTCGACAAGACCGCCACTGGTGAACTCTCCGGTCGCGTGACGGATCGCGCCATGAACCTCCTGGGTGCGGCCGGACAGCGTCCGCAGTTCTCCGCAGCCGATCGCGCTCGGCGCGAGCGTGACGGTATCGCGCACATTTCGAAAGAGTTTGCGAGGTATGGCCTCACCACGGTGCATCACGAAGGCGGTGACCTGGCCGCCATTCAGGACGTGCGCGCACGCGGCGATCTCAAACACCGCGTGAACTACGAAGCCAGCGGGAACGTGCTGGAGTCGATGATCACGAGTGGCATCAAGTCGGGCTTTGGCGACGACTGGATTCGTTTTGGGGCGACGTCGGAGCACACCGTCGACGGTTCCTTTTCCGAGCGCACCATGGCCATGAGCGTGCCATACGACGGCGGCACGTACAAAGGCAATGTGACGGAAACGCAGGCCACGCTCGATGCGTGGGTGGAGCGTGTCCACCGCGCCGGCATACAGGTGAATTGCCACGCCAATGGCGACGTGGCGATCGACATGTATCTCACCGCGTTCGAACGGGCGCAGAAGGCGTTTCCGGTCGCCGATGCGCGACCGAAGATCACCCACTGCACGTTGATCAACGACGATCTGGTGCGGCGCATGAAGGCGCTCGATGCGATCCCGTCGATGTTCACCACCTACGCGTACTACAACACGGACAAGTTTCCGTTTTACGGTGAAGCGCTGATGAAGCGGTGCATGGCGTTTCGCACGCTGCTCGACGCGGGCATCAAGGCGGCAGCCGGATCGGACTTCAGCCCCGGCCCCTTTGCGCCGCTCATGGGCATTCAAGGCATGGTGACACGCACCGGATGGGACGGCACCTCGTGGGGCGTGAACCAGCGCATCAGTGTATCGGAAGCCATTCGCGTCAATACGCTGCACGGCGCGTACGCAGCGCACGAAGAACGCGACAAGGGTTCGATCACCGTCGGCAAACTCGCGGACTTCGTGATGTTGTCCGATGATCCGCACATCGTGAAAGCCGATGTCATCAAAGACATCAGAATCGTACGCACCGTTGTCGGCGGGACCACCATGCACGGAGTCTGATCATGAACATGCCGCAAGCCCCGGCGGGAAACGGACAGCACCCCGTCGCGCTCGTTGTCATCTCGGCCAACAATCTTGCTGCGTCGAGCGCCTTCTACAGCTCGGTGTTCGGCTGGCAACTCATGTCGATGTCACCCGAGTTGTCGGGTGCCGCCGCGCCGGGCGGTCCGCCGATCGCACTCCGTGCCAACGTGCCGGACGGGTTTCCCGGACTTGTGCCGTTCCTCCGCGTGTCCGACGTGCCCGCGGCACTCGAACAGGTGGTGGCCATGGGTGGACATGTGGACCGTGCACCGTGGAAGATGCCGATGATGGGCACGATGGCACGATTCGCCGACGAAAGCGGCACGTTGTACGGACTCACCGACGCGATGGTACCGGGCGGATCACCGCGCGTACCCATGCCCTTCGGCGACAATCCCAAACCACACGCCAACACGATCTGCAGTCTGGAGATGTATTCCGCCGAGTCGGCCGGTCCACGATTTGTGCGCGAGGCGATGGGATGGGGCACCGTCCCCACCATGCCGAGTTTCGTCGCCTTTGATCCGGGCGCTGGCATCGGTGGGGTGTTTCAGTCACACACACCGGCGCTGACGGCGGTGGCGTACATCTACGTAAACGATGTTGCGGCGACACTCGCCGCGATCGAGGCCGCCAGTGGACAACGACTGGGTGATCCCATGTCGATGCCGGGGATGGGGACCTTCGGATACTTCAAAGATCCCTCGGGGAGCAGCATGGGGTTGATCGGACCGTGAAAACCACACTGGCCTGCGCGCTCGTCGCGTCACTCGTCGCGCCACTCGTCGGCACGCATCTCGACGCACAAACGTCGACGGATACCACACGCCGTGTTCCGCCAAACGGCGACTTGCCCTTGGTGCCAACACGCCCTCTCAAGTTCACGACTGACGAAGGCACGTGGCTGTCGCTCGATCTTTCACCCGATGGTCGCACGATTGTTTTCGACCTGCTCGGTGACATCTACACCATTCCGGCCACCGGCGGCAAGGCAACGCGACTCACCAGCGGTTCGCCGTTTGACGGACAGCCGCGTTTTGCGCCCGATGGCAAATCGATCGTGTTTGTCAGTGATCGAACAGGGAGCGAGAATCTCTGGCTGATCGATCCCAACGGTACCAACCTGCGGCCGCTCACGCGCGGCGCCAATCAGGCGTTTGTCTCTCCAGACTGGACGCCGGATGGTCAATATGTGGTAGTCTCGCGCAGCAACGATCTCTGGCTGTACCACAAGAATGGCGGCAGCGGTCTTCGGCTCACGGGCCAGACGCCGCCCGCTGCCGGCGGCGGAGGCGGTGGTGCGGCGCCCACGAATTTCATGGGCGCGTCGGTGTCACCGGACGGTCGGTACGTGTACGCAAGTGCACGCACGGGCGCCGCGGGCTACAACCAGATGCTCGGCACCACACAGGTGGTGATGTACGACCGCAGCACCGGCCGGCTGGCCACGCGCACACTCAACCTTGGCACCGGCTTTCGTCCGGCGGTGAGTCCCGATGGCAAGTCGCTGGCCTATGCGTCGCGTCGCATGGCCGTGACCGGACTCAAGGTGCGTGATCTTGCCAGTGGCGACGAACGATGGGTCTCCGAGGCGATCCAGCGCGACGATATCGAGTCGCGCGGATCGCGAGACCTGTTGCCCGGCTATTCGTGGACGGCAGACTCCAAAGCGATCGTCCTTGCACATCACGGCAAGATCTGGTCGCTCGACATCGCGACAGGCAAAGAGACACCGATTCCGTTCACCGCCGACGTGGATCAGATGATCGGTGAGCTGGTGCGCTTCACGTACCCCGTGAACGACAGCGTGCTCACCGTGCGTCAGATTCGCGGCGCACGGCCGTCACCTGATGGCAAACGTCTTGTGTTCTCCGCGCTCGATCGCCTGTGGACGATGGACCTTCCGGCGGGCACACCCAGGCGTGTGACAACATCCACCGACGGCGAACACGCACCGGTGTGGTCGCCCGATGGCAAGTACATCGCGTATGTCTCGTGGACGGAGGACGGCGGTGACATTTGGCGCGTACCCGCGGCGGGCGGCCGTCCGGAGAAGCTCACCACGCAGTCGGCGTTTTACGACAACATCATGTATTCGCCGACCGGTTCGCGTATTGTGGCCAATCGTGCGCCCCGCACGCAGCGCGCGATTCTGAACGACGAAATCAATCCGGCACTGGTCATCACCGACCTGGTGTGGATTCCGGCCACGGGTGGTGCAGCAAACTTCGTGAGCACACTCAGTGATGCCGGCCGACCGCACTTCACGAGTGATACCACCCGCATCTGGTTGTACGAAGGTGGCGATGGGCTGGTCTCGTTCCGCTGGGATGGCACCGATCGCAAAGCGCATCTCAAAGTCACTGGCTATCAGGCGCCGGGCGCGGGCCCGAACGCGCAGCCTCGTCAGGCGAGCGATTTGCATGTGTCTCCCGATGGCCAACGTGTATTGGCGCAGGTGGACAACATGCTGTTCGTGGTGCCGTTGCCCATGACCGGCGGAACAACACCCACAGTGTCTGTGCAGGCGCCAACCGGTGGCGCCATTCCCTTCCGTCGCCTGTCTCGCATCGGTGGTGATTTTGTCGGCTGGACGGCTGACTCACGCACCGTGTTCTATTCGCTGGGACGGTCGTTCTTCCAGTACGATGTGCCACGTGCCGACTCACTCGCCGCCGACTCGGCGCTCAAGGCGCCGCCGGCGCGAGCGGGCGGAGCGGGCGGAGCGGGCGGAGCGGGTGGTGCTGCAGGCGCCGCGCGAGGCGGCACGACCAGCGGTGGTGCTACAGCCGCGACAGCGAAGCCCATCTATGAAGCATCGCGCGTTGATGTGGCCATCACCGCCGCAAAGGATCGTCCAAGCGGCAGTGTCGTGCTGCGCGGTGCGCGCATCATCACCATGAAGGGCGACGAGATCATCGCGCGTGGTGATGTGGTCGTGACAGGCAATCGCATTGTGGGTGTGGGCGCACAGGGCAGTGTCACCGTGCCAAGCGGCGCACGCATCATCGATGTCGCCGGAAAGACCATCATGCCCGGCTTGGTGGACGTGCATGCGCACATGTGGCCGCAGTGGGGCGTGCATTCGCCGCAGCCGTACATGTACACGGCAAATCTGGCGTACGGCGTCACCACCACGCGCGATCCGCAGACGTCGCAAGCGGATGTCATTTCGTACGGA
>JAGNMU010000347.1 GCA_017991005.1 Gemmatimonadaceae bacterium
GGCCAATACCCTGCTCGTGCGCACGACCGACGACGTGACCGTGGCACGCTTCAAGGACATATTACCCGTGGAAGCGGATCTCGCGCGGAACCACCTGCGCGCGGTCGAGCTCGACCTGCGCTTCCGGGAACAAGTGATCGCCAGACAGCCATGACAACCGACCCGATTGTAGCCGCACTCGACATAGGCACCGCCCACACCACCGCGATCGTTGCGGCGGTCCACGGCGATCTGCCTCGCGCACCCATGCTCAAGGTGCTCGGCATTGGCCGCACCCGCACGATGGGTTTGCGCCGCGGGGTCGTGTCGGACATTGAAGAGGCGACGCGCTCCATCCGGAAGGCTGTCGAAGAAGCCAGCAAACATGCCGGCGTGGCGCCTGAGGCGTTGTACGTGGGCATCGCCGGCGAACACGTGCGCGCGATGTGCTCCACGGGTGTGGTGGCGATCAGCGGCGACGAGATCAACCGCGCCGATGTCGAGCGCGTGAACGAGGTGGCGCGCGCCATGGCCATCCCGCAGGACCGTGAACTGTTGCACGCCATCCCGCAGGAGTATCGCGTGGATAAAGCCGACGGCATCCGCGATCCCATCGGCATGATCGGCACGCGTCTCGAGACGGAGATGTACCTCGTCACCATCGGCAGCTCGCCGGCGATGAACCTGCGCAAGAGCATCGAGCGCGCCGGTTACAAGGTGAAAGAGCTGGTGCTCGAACCGTTGGCGAGTGCGTTGGCCGTGTTGTCGGAAGAGGAGAAGGAGCTGGGCGTCGCGCTGATCGAACTGGGCGCGGGCAGCACCGATCTCGCACTCTTCCACGAAGGGAAGATTCGTCATCTGGGCACTATCCCGTACGGTGGCAACGCCGTGACGAGTGATATCGTGCAAGGGCTGGGTGTCACGCAAAACGACGCCGAACAGCTCAAGGAAGCGTACGGCTGCGCCTACGAACCACTGATGACGGTCGACCAGCTCATCGCCGTGCCGGCCACGGCCACGCACGGTGAGCGGCATCTGTCACGTGAGCTCATGACGCACATCATCCATCAGCGCATGGATGAAATCTTCGACAAAGTGCAGCGCGAAATTCAGACCGCCGGATTCACCGGCAAACTGAACGCCGGCATCGTGCTCTCCGGCGGCGGCGCGTCACTCGAAGGCATCACCGATCTCGCCGCCGACGTGTTTGGGCTCGGCGTTCGCGTGGGCATGCCCGGCGACAAACTGGGCGGACTGGTGGAAACTGTCGCCGATCCTCGGTTTGCAACCGTGGCCGGTCTCGCACTCTACGGCGCGCACCGTGTCGCACTCGGTGGTGTCGTCGCGCGACGCACGTCGATGAGTGGGGCGGGCGTGGACAAGCTGGCGGGGCGGGTGAAGACGTGGTTGCAGGATTTCTTCTAGGTCACACGCGCTTCGACGACTGCTAGCGGTCCATCTGCGTCGACACAATCGGATGCTGCACTGCCGTCTCCCACGGTAGCGTCGGCCACCAGCGCTTGGTCACCACGGGTAGCGTCGGTTCGACACTCTCTCCGGGCGCCGGCGTCGCGACCACGGCGCCACTCACCGCCGCGCCGGCCATGATACGCTCGATGGGTTCGGTCCAGCCGTGATACGCCAGGCGGAGCAGTCCCCAGTGTACCGGCAACAGCACTCGGCCGCGCACCATCGCGTGCGCCTCGAGCGCCTGCTCGGGACCAATGTGCCAGTCGGGCCACGCGCGATGATACTGCCCGATCTCGATGAGTGTGCAATCGAACGGCCCGAGCTTCGCACCAATCTCACGCATCGCCGGAAAGAGCCCGGTATCGCCTGAGTAGTAGACGCGGTGCTGCGCGCCGATCATGGCAAAGCCGTTCCAGAGTGTGGCGTTGTTGTCGATGAGCATGCGCCCGGAGGCATGACGCGCCGGCGTGCTCACCACGTCGAGCGCGCCCACCTTCGTACGCTCCCACCAGTCGAGCTCCACGATGCGCTCGCGCGGAACGCCCCAGTATTCCAGATGCGCGCCGATGCCGAGTGGGACGACAAACTGCGCGCCCGCAGCGGCGAGTGCCGCGACCGTCGGTTGATCGAGATGATCGTAGTGATCATGCGAAATCAGCACCGCGTCGATACGCGGAAGCTCGTCGAGCGCGATGAGCGGGGGATACCAGCGCGCCGGACCAATCCTGGACAGCGGCGAGGGCCGCGTGCTCCACACCGGATCGAGCAGCAGTGTCACGCCGTCGATTTCGACGAGTGTTGTGGAGTGCCCCATCCACGTGATGCGGAGCCCCGACGTCGGCGCCGACTTGAACCGCGCCGGATCGATATTCTGCGGCGAAAGCGGTGCGGTGGGTGCGCTCACCGGGCTTGCGTCGCGCATCGCCACGAGACCGCCCCAGAGATAGTTCACCAGCGGCTGGGGATTTTCAAAGTGCCCGGCACGCCATTCGGGTGAGCGCTCCATGCGGGTGCGTCGTTCGCCGCTTGCCCGATGTCCCAGGCCACGCCACGCCAGCGCGGTGGCGACGCCGCCAGCCACCACGATGACCCACAGCAGCAACACCAGCGCACGACCCACGAGGCGTCGAAGGCGACCTCGACGGGGCCTTTTCACGGCTTGGGGATACATTCATCGCAATATGATGACGGGATCATGACAGAGCCTAGTCACGGAGTGAACCAGATGGCGCGCCGCATTTCGAGTGTGGTGATCTTTGGCGCCACCGGCATGGTGGGGCAGGGGGTGCTGCGCGAGTGTCTGCGCGACGCGGACATTCAGCGCGTGATCACGGTGGGACGCTCCGCCACGGGACACACGCACGACAAACTCGTCGAGCGCACCGTGCCCGATCTTCGCGATTTGTCGGCACTCACGCACGAATTGGCGTCGGTCGACGCCTGCTTCTTTTGCCTTGGCGTGTCCGCCGCGGGCATGTCGGAGGCCGATTATCGCCGAGTGACCTACGATCTCACGCTGTCCGTGGCGCAGACACTCGTCGCCGCCAATCCGGCGATGGTCTTTGTGTATGTCTCGGGCGAAGGGACCGACAGCACTGAGCGTGGCCGACAGATGTGGGCGCGCGTGAAAGGGGCCACGGAGAATGCGGTGCACGCGCTGCCGTTTGCGGCGGTCTACGCGTTTCGGCCGGGGATCATTCAACCGCTTGATGGGATCACGTCGCGCACCACACTGTATCGGGTGCTGTACGCGGTGCTGGGGCCGTTGCAGCCGGTGTTCGCGCGGCTCACGCCGGGGTACGTGACAGACACGAGGCGCGTGGGGGTGGCGATGCTGGTGGCGGCGCGGGGGGGAAGTGCGGAGTGGATTGTAGATACGAAGGGGATCAACGCGTTGGCGGCGACGGCGCAGCAATGAACTGCGCTATCGGTTAAGCGCGATCGGCGATCGGCTTTGGCGGAGTGGTGAACTGCGCTATCGGTTAAACGCTATCGGCGATCGGTGAGGGTGGGTTGGGTGAAATAGCGATACGCGAACCAGGCGCTCGCGGCGCCGCACACATGCCAGAGTGCGTGGCCCTGCCACACGCTGGCGGGATTGCACAGGCGGTGCGTGAGGTCGAGTGTCCAGATGGCGAAACCGAACGCCAGCAGCGACACGGCGGTGATCAGCGGCGCCGCCGACATCACGCGGATGCCGCGCGTGTAGTTGCGAAACTCCGACCACAACACCGCGGCAATCAACGCGGCGAACGCATACCGGCGGAGTGCGGGTTGCCACACCAGCAGTGCCACGAGCGCGAGATTGCCGCCGAGGTACCAGTCGCGCTGCGCGCGCGCGCTGAGTGGCACCCGGCGCACGATGCTCGCCAGCAGCAGAAACGTCGCAACCAGATACATCCCGAGCACATCGGCGGTCTGCCCCCAAAATGTCAGCGAGGCATGGAAAAACGCGGAGCCGGCTCCCACCACTGCGACAGCGATGGCAAATCGTCGAGCGAGATGCGGGGCGAGATGCCGAGCAAGGTGCCGCGCCCGTTCGCCCCTCGTCGTCGCGCGCGATGGCACGAGCACGATCAGCGCCACCGCGACAAAGGCGAAGCTGCTGAGCGTGTTGGCCGGTTGCCGGATGACACCAACCCCCACCGCCTCGCAGAAGCAGTGGGATGGCATGCAGCTCGCTTCGCGCCAGCTCGCCCACGGGGTTGATGGTTGTTGCACGTGTCGCGGGAGAGGCCAAAGGGACGGACGACCGTCGACCGTGTGTGATGTCGCCGACGTGCATACACTGTGACGATGTGCGCCGGATCACCAGTGCGGGCAGCTACGCCGGTGCATCATGGTTGAATCATGCCCCGCTACGATCTCCCGCCGCGACGGATTGCTCCCCAGACGTCATGCCCGCCGGGAATTCGGCGCCGGATGCCGCTGCTGTCCGTGTGCGCCGCGTCTGCGTTTGCGCTTTTCGCGCTGACGGCGTGCGAACCGGCGCAGCCGGCGGGGATGCTGGACCCGGCGACGACACGCGCAGCGGCCGCTGATCCGGCCACCGGGTCGGAGCGCACGATGCGCCTGGGCGATACGGTGCGACTGTCGGCGCCCAAGGCCAGCCGGCGCGACAAACTCGTGCTCTGGAATTCCAGCGATCCGAACGTCGCCTCGGTGTCGCAGACGGGCGTAGTCATTGCGCGCGCACTTGGGCATGCCACCATTACGTGCACGAGCCGAACTGCGAACCTGCGCGTGTTGATCTTCGTCGTCGCGCGCACGGATACCACCGGCACGGACACCACCAAGACCGACACCACGACGGTCGATACCACCACCACGCCGCCGCCGCCATCCGGTCCGCTCGGCGTCAACGTGGCGCTCGGACGTCGCCTGTTCCCAGCCGATAATCCGTGGAACCAACCGGTGGATACACAGCCGGTTGATGCAAACTCGGCGGCGATCATCGCGTCGATCGGATCGACGAAGTCCTTTCACCCGGACTTCGGTGCGAACTGGAACGGCGGACCGTTCGGCATTCCCTACGTGG
>JAGNMU010000348.1 GCA_017991005.1 Gemmatimonadaceae bacterium
CCAACGTCGAAGAGGACGCACAGGATCTCGTGTTTGCACGCGTCGTGTCCAAGTTGCGCGAGCATCTGGAACGGCGCGACCTCGGCGTCGATCACCTGATCGTGTTTGTCGATGAGCTCAACAAGTATGCGCCGGGTGACGGGCCCGACACGTACGTGCGGAAGATGTTGCTCGATATCGCCGAACGCGGCCGCTACCTCGGCCTGGTGTTGTTTGGTGCGCAGCAGTTCCGCTCGCAGGTGCATCGCCGCGTGGTGGGCAACGCGGGCACCAATATTTTCGGACGCATGGACGCGGACGAACTGGCCACTCCCGGGTATCAGGTGTTGTCTCCCGCTGTCAAAGCGCGATTGGCCACACTCGACAAAGGGCAGCTGATGGTGCGTCATCCGCATTTTGCGCAGCCGGTGTTCGTGCGCTTTCCCCGCCCGGCGGTGATGTCCGGCCGCGAAGGCGTGGAACGTTTTCCGCAGGCGCCCGAGCCGTCACTGGCGATGGCCGTCGCGCGGGACCTTCGGCGGCTGGATCGTGGTATCGATCTGGGCTGGGTGCAACAGGCGATCCTGTTGTACGACGAGCCGGAGGTGCTGGCGGCGCGAAACGCCGTGCTGCGCCGCCGCCCTGACGATGTGAAGGCGGTATTCACACGCGAGTTGCAGCGACGCGCGCGACCGGGGGCGATTGACGCCGAAGCGATTGCGCCGAAGCCGCGAGCACTGCGTGCGTTCGCACCGGATGAATACGGTGGATAGCACTCTGGAGATGTGGCGACCGATGGAAACACCGTTGTGGTGATGCTGCGCACCGTCGCGCGTCGTGTCGGCGCACTGTTGTCGGTGGGCATGTCCGCATTCAGCGCGGCGTCTGCCCAGTCCGGACGCGGCGCGGCAGAGGTGACGCGTACACCCGGAGGGACGGTGAGCGTGCGTCTGCTGGTGCGTCCGCGCGTCGGCGACACGCTGCGCCTGCAGATGGAGCAGACCATCGAGGTGAGTCGTCGCACGGTGCCGCCCGGTGCCGCGCAGGGAGCGCCGGTCATCGACGGCACACGGACGTCACCGCGCACACCCGTGCGCGCGCCGTCGGTGGACTACGGACCGCGACGAGCCCGTGCCGGGGCCCGCATCACGCGACTGCAGCTGTATGCGCATTCGCTCGTCGAGGCGAGTGATCTCACCATCACCACACTCCTGGCCACCACGGATTCGATGGCCATGTGGGCCGGCGCGCCGGGAGCGACCGGCACGCCGCGGATGATGCCGCTGCCGCTGGAAGGTCGGCAGGTGCGCGTGCGGGTCGCGCCAGACGGCTCGATGCGCGTGAATGATCCGCCGCCGGGGGCGATGGAGCTGGGGGCGACACTCGCGTCGATACCGGGCATGCTGCCCACGGATGCCGTGCGGGTGGGCGACACCTGGGAGCGTGATATTGCCATGCCCTCCGTGCCGGTCAGCGGGTATCGGGCCGACGGGGTCGTCCGCGCCAGTTTCCGCCTCGATTCTCTGACGCAGGGCGGCCGGAACGCATGGATTTCCCTTGATGGATCGATGCATCGGGACGGATCGGTGCGGGAGCTTCCGGCCGGCACGCGGGTGATTACGGCCGGGACCCTGCGGGGCCTGCTGGTGGTCGACCGGCAGCGCGCGTGGATCGTGGACGCTCGCACGCTGATGGACGTGCAATCCGAGGTCACGCCAGCCGCGGGCGGGGCGGTTGTTGTGCTGGACATGCGGATCACGCAGCGGGTGCGGGTGAAGTAGCGGGGGGCGCTAGATTGCCGCGCATGCGTCTCGTCCATCTCGCCGACCTGCATCTGGGCTTCCGCCAATACCAGCGCTTGACCCCATCCGGGATCAACCAGCGCGAGGCGGATGTCGCCGGGACCGTCCAACGTGCCGTTGCGCAGATCATTTCGCTGTCACCCGATGTGATCGTGGTCGGCGGTGACGTCTTTCACTCGGTGCGTCCGTCCAACCCCGCGATCTTGCACGCATATCGTGCGTTCTCGGCGCTGCGAGACCAGTTGCCGGACGCACAGATCATCATGGTCGCCGGCAATCACGACGCGCCACGCACCACGGAAACCGGATGCATTCTGCGCCTCTTCCGGGAGATCGGTGTACACGTGGCGGACGCGAAGGCGGAGCTGTTCACCTTTCCGTCCAAGTCGCTGGCCGTGCTGGCGGTGCCAGACGTGCCAGGTATCGATCGTCCGCCGCTCACGCCGCCCGAAGGGTTTCAGCACACCGTCCTGCTGATGCACGGTGAAATTGCCGGCATGCTCCCGGCGCATGCGGCGCCGGCCGACCGCGCGGCCATCGAAATCCCGGCGGCAGACTTGCACGCGGATGCGTGGAGCTACGTGGCGCTCGGCCACTACCACGTGTATCGCGAGGTGGCGCCACGCGCGTACTACAGCGGCTCGCTCGACTACACGTCCTCGAATCCGTGGGGCGAGTTGCGCGAGGAACGCGAGAGTGGCGTGCCCGGCAAAGGCTTCATCGAACACGATCTGGCCACCGGTGCGCACCGGTTCCATCCCGTCGCACCGTCGCGCCCGTTGCTTGACCTCGAGCCGATCGATGCGTCGGGCATGGGCGCGACCGATCTGGATGCAGCGCTGCGCGCTCGCGTGGATACCGCGAACGGCGGGATCGATGATCGTGTGGTGCGAGCGACGGTGCGCAATGTCCCGAGACATGTGGTCCGTGAACTCGACCACGCCGCGCTGCGCGAATACCGCCGGCGTGCGATGCACTTTCACCTCGATACCCGTCGACCGGAACCGCTGGTGCGCCGCCGCAGCGGTGAGGCGTCGCCGGGACGCCGCGCCACGCTGCCGGAAATTCTCGCCGAACGACTGCAGGAGCGCACGTTGCCGGCTGGTATGGACCGCGACGCGCTCAAGACCCTTGGTCTGCGCTATCTGCAGCAGGCGGAAGAAGCGGTGACGGCCGCCATGCCGGTGCTGGAAGGCTGATGCGGCTGTCGAGTCTGCGCCTGCAAAACTTTCGTCAGCACGTCGACACCAAGATCGTATTCGACGAAGGACTGACCGGCATCATCGGTCCCAATGGGTCGGGCAAATCCACGCTGCTGGAAGCCATCGCTTGGGCGCTGTATGGCAACCCCGCGGCGCGTGGCACGCGCGACGGCATTCGCAACGCGCGGGCGGAAGCGCGCGCGCCGGTGCGAGTAGAGTTGGAATTCGAACTCGCGGGACATCGGTATCGCGTTATTCGCGGGCTCACCACCGCCGAGTGTTTTCTCGATGGGGGTGATACGCCGATCGCGAGCACGATCACCGGCGTCACGGAGCTGCTGCAGCGCCGAGTGGGCATGACGCGCTCGGAGTTCTTTCACACCTACTTCACGGGGCAGAAAGAACTCGATGTGATGGCCGCGCTCGGACCGGCGGAGCGCGCGCGGTTTTTGTCGCGTGTGTTGGGCTACGATCGCCTGAGTGGCGCGCAGGAGTTGGTGCGCGAACGTCGCCGCGCGTTGCTGGCCGAGATCAACGGTCTCAAACAGGGCATGCCGGACGCCGATGCGGTGTGGCGCATGTTGGCGGAGGCGGAGGCACGCGTTGCGGTGGCGCGTACGCGCGCCGTCGAAGCCGATGCCGCGCGGACACAGTCTGCGGCCCAGTTGGCGGCGCTCGCCCCGCGGTGGGCTGACGCGCAGGCCGAACGCGAGCGTGCGCAGCAACTCCTCGGTGAACTCAAGCTCGCGGAAAACGAGGCGCTCGCGCTCGCGCGCGACGCTGATCGTGTGGAACGGGATCTTGCGTCCATCGCCGACGCGCAACGGGAGCTCGCGCCACTGCTGACCGAACTCGCGCCCGCGGCCGATCTGCGCGCCCGTTTGGCCGAGCAGGACGCGCTGGCGGCCGCCGATGCGCGTCGGCAGGCGATGCTCGAGCGACTGCGGGGTGCGGCGGAGGAAGAAGCGCGACTGGATGAGCGTGCGACCAAACTGGAGACGGCGCCGGCATTGGAAGTCGAAACACAGCAGCAGCTGGCCGCGGCGCGCGGCGCGCTGGTCGCGGCCGAGCAGACCCTCGACCGCGAACGCACGGTCTGGGTGCGTGATCGCCAGGAGGCCGAGACGCGTCTGGAATCGTTGCGGTCGCAGTACAGCGAGTTGGTGCAGCAGCGTGAGACGCTCGAGGGGCTCGGCGAGGAGAGCCCGTGTCCGACGTGCGGGCGGCCGCTGGGCGCTTCCTACCGGAGCGTGGTGGATCTGCTGTCCGAACAGATCGAAACGGTGCGGAGCGACGGCAACTACTACCGCCAGCGCGTCGAGCAGTTGACGGCGGTCCCGGAAAGCATCGAAACGTTGGAAGAGCAGCGAAAAGCGGCGCAGCAGGACGTGGCCGCAGGCGAACGACGGCTGACACGGATTCAGTCAGCGTTGGCCGAGCTGGCGGCATTGGGCGATCAACGGGCACAACTGGCGGCCCGGCTCGAGGAAACGCGTCAGGCGTTGGTCTCGCTTCAGACGGGGTATGATGCGGCGCAGCATGTAGCGCTGCGGACGCAGGTGGCCCAGTTGGCCGAGGTGGAGACGCGCGCCGCGCGTTTGGGCGGCATGGTTGAGCGCGAGGCCAGTGCCCGCGCCGATCGGCTGCGGATTGCCACGGCACTCGAGCTCGCACGGCAGCGGGTGGTCACCCTCGATGCGCAGCGCGCGACGGTTGGCCAGACGGATGTCGAGTTCGCGGCGGTGCGCGAGGGGCACGAGCGGGCGGCGGTGGAGGCGCGACGCGCGGAGCTCGAGAGTGTCGCCGCCACGGCTGACGCGGAACGTGCCCGGGCCGAGATGGAGGCGGCGGAACGCGGCCGTCGGGAGCTGGCACGATTGCAGGAACGGCTCGATGAGTTGGAACGGGACAAACGCCTGCACGACGAGCTGGACCGCGCACTCACCGATCTGCGGACCGACCTCAATTTCCAGTTGCGCCCGGAACTCTCCGACAT
>JAGNMU010000349.1 GCA_017991005.1 Gemmatimonadaceae bacterium
CTCGCGATTCGCGCAGCCGATCGGCGCCGTCGTGCTGTACCCGATGGTGGCACTGTCCGGCCTGTTTTTCCCGCTGCGCGACCTGCCGACGTGGTTGCAGGTCGTGGCGAGCGCGCTTCCCACCACACACGCCGTCGCTTTGCTGCAAGGCGTGTGGGATGGGTCCGGCTGGCAGGCGCACGCCAGCGACGTCGTCGCGCTGGCGCTGATCTTCGCGGTGTGCAGCGCACTCGCGACGCGGTGGTTTCGCTGGGAGTGAGTGCTTCGTCAGTCAGTGTTCGCGTCAGACCAGACGGAACAACGCACTCGAGTTGTGACCACCAAAACCAAAGGCGTTGCTCATCGCCACCTCGATCGGCATCTGGACGGCGACGTTCGCGGCCACGCGCAGTCCACAGTCCGGATCGAGGGTGGTGAGGTTGATGGTGGGCGGAACGGTCTGGTGACGCAGTGCCTGCACGGACAGAATCGCTTCGGCCGCTCCCGCCGCGCCGAGCATATGCCCGGTCATGCTCTTGGTGGACGTGACAACCACGCGGTCGGCGTGTTCTCCGAAGACGCCACGCACAGCCAGACACTCCACCTCATCGCCGAGCTTCGTCGAGGTCGCGTGCATGTTGATCGTTTGCACCTGTGACGGCTCGAGCCCAGCCGCCTTGAGCGCCTGACGCATCGCCAACTGCGCGCCAACACCATGCGGCTCTGGCGCGGTCATGTGGTAGGCGTCACAGGCGGCGCCCACAGCCAGTACCTCGGCGAGGATCGGCACGCCGCGTCGCTGCGCCGACTCCATCGATTCGAGCACGAGGACCCCCGCGCCCTCACCAATGACAAAACCATCGCGGTCGGCGTCAAAGGGCCGACTCGCGGCGGTCGGGGCCCCATTACGCGTGGACAGTGCCCGCGCAGCAGCAAAGCCACCAACTCCCATTTCAGAAATCGGTGACTCCGCACCACCGGCCAGCATGATGTCCGCGCGCCCGGCCCGAATGCAGTCAAACGCGCTCATCAGGCTGTCGTTTCCGGTGGCGCAGGCCGACACCACGGCGTAGTTGGGGCCACGCAGTCCGTGTTGCATGGCCACCACCGCTCCGGCCGAATCGGGGATGATCATCGGCACGAAGAACGGCGACATCTTGTGCGCGCCGCGGGTGTGAAACACGATCGCCTGTTCCTGAAAGGTGGTCATGCCACCCTGCCCCGATCCGATCACGGCGCCGATGCGCGCGCGCGCCTCGTCAGTGAGCGTGGTGGTATCGATGGCCGCGTGCTGCAGCGCCTCAGTGGCGGCGGCGACGGCGTACTGCGTCACGCGATCAGTGCGCCGGACCAACTTGCGATCGAGATAATGCTCGGGGTCGAATCCCGGGACTTCGCACGCGAACGTCGTGGAAAACCCCGTGGCATCGAACCGCGTGATGGGTCCCGCGCCGGAGCGGCCCTCACGGGCATGTTCCCAGAAAGTCGGGACGCCAATGCCCAGCGGGGTCACCGCGCCCAATCCGGTGATAACAACGCGTATAGAGGCAGTCATGCGGATGTTCTCCTGAAGTGATTCGCGCGCGGTGGCGACGGGATCGCTACCCCCGCAACTTAGACATGTGGCCGAGCGCCGTGCAGCGCCGTCGGTTCCCCACTCGTGGCTCCAAAGGCTAGAATGGACTGTCCCCGCCCCAACACCCGATGCCGATTCGCGACGTGTCGATTGTCAACGTGGGTTACCGCTCGACCAATTTCTGGGTCGTCAGCGCAGGGCGCGCTCGCCTGCTGGTCGATCTGGGGTGGCCGGGCATGGTCGACGAACTGCTGCACGGACTGCGGCGCGCGGACATTCCACTCGCCGAGATCCGCTACGGGTTCGCGACGCACTATCACATCGATCACGCAGGCGCGGCGCAGGATCTCAAAGCGCGTGGCATGACCTTGCTGGTGTGGGAACCGCAGCTTCCGGCCATCGCCGAGATGAAGCGACACATCAAGCCGACGGATCGGTACACCGATATTGTCACCGCGAACAATCTCGTCAAACGGTGCGACGAGTCGCGCGCGCTCTTCGCCGCGCTGGGCATCGCGGGCGAAGTGGTGCCGACGCCGGGGCACTCGGAGGACAGTGTGTCACTCGTGCTGGACTCCGGCGAGTGTTTCACCGGCGATCTGACGCTGGAAACGATGATCGGCACCGAAGACGCCGAGGTCGTGGCCGCGAGCTGGGCGCGTCTGCGCGCGCTCGGTGCACACACCGTGTATCCGGGACACGCGCGACCGTTTGCCATGCCGTCCCCACACTGATGCGCATTCGTACTCGCATTCGTACTCGCATTCGTACTCGCACTCGCGCGCGGGCTGGCGCGTCCTCAACCTGGAGTGTCGCATGACCACGCCGACCGATCGCCGACAGTTTCTCGCCCGCCTGGCCGCTTCCGGCGCGGTGGCGGCGGGCGTTGTACCACTGTTGCCGGTCGACGCACCCGCCGAGTGGTCACCGCCGTTTGATCCGTCCACCGACGAGACAGACGAGAAGGTCTTCGCCGCGGCACGCAAACAGTTTCTCTTCCCCACCTCCGTCACCTACTGCAACACGGGAACACTGGGTGCCTCGCCACGTGAAGTGATGACGGCGTTGGTAGGCGGCCTCCAAGATCTCGAGCGCGAGTTGCCAGACTGGCCGTATTTTCAGGCCGACGGTGAACCGCTTACTGGCTATCAGCAGCTCGCCGACTTTCGACGGGAGGCCGGCGTGTTTCTCAATGCACCGGTCGATGAAATTGCGTTCACGCAGAATGCAACGATGGGCATGAGCATGCTGGCGAACGGACTCGACCTCGCCCGAGGCGACGAGGTGGTGACGACCGACCAGGAACACTCTGGTGGCATCGGCGGCTGGCTGTTGCGCGGCAAACGGCATGGGGTGGTGGTCACGCAGATCCCGATGGAGGCCGCGTTCGCGAAAGGACCGGATGCGATCCTGCAGGCATTCGCCGATGCGATCACCCCGCGCACCCGCGTCGTCATGTTCAGCCAGATCACGTCCGGCCTTGGTGTTCGGCTCCCTACCAAAGAACTGTGCACGCTTGCACATGATCGCGGCGCACTCGCCATTGTCGACGGCGCGCAGGCGATCGGCCAGATCGCCGTGGACGTCAAGGCCCTGGGA
The DNA here is from genome assembly GCA_017991005.1 of Gemmatimonadaceae bacterium. Lineage (GTDB taxonomy): Bacteria > Gemmatimonadota > Gemmatimonadetes > Gemmatimonadales > Gemmatimonadaceae > Gemmatimonas. The sequence continues at coordinate 3,155 of JAGNMU010000349.1, forward strand.
TGTGATGCCTATGTGGCGAGCCCGCACAAATGGCTGCTCGCGCCAAAGGGCACTGGCATTTTGTACATCACGCGCGCACTGCAGCCGCGTGTGTGGAACACACTGGCGAGTGGCGGATTCGACGACGACACCACCGGCGCATTCCGGTTCATGCACTACGGGACCGGCAGTCTGCCCGTGATGCACGGCTTGCGAGCCGCGCTGAGATTCATCAATCGCATCGGCATCGACCGCATCGAACGCTGGGACACGATGCTCACGGCTCGCCTGCGTGCAGGATTGGCAACCATTCCACTCGCCCGCGTCGCGTCGCCGCCGGATGCACGACTGGCGGCTGGCATCACCACGTTCTCGTACAACGGGCAGCCCGGGCGCGAGCTGCAGAATGCACTCTGGGCGCGGAAGATCCGCGTGCGAGCGCAAGGCGGGAGCCGCGGCGTGCGCCTGTCGGCGCACCTCTACGTGAGTCCGGCCGATATCGATCGCGTGGTGGACGTGACCGCGTCGATGGCGGCAACCAGATAGCGCCTCGACGTGTCCCGTGTACGGAGGGCGTTCGTCCCTCGGCACGACAGGCGGTACCGCGTCGCACTTCGGCGTCAGTTTTCCGTCGATATTGCGGTGACACGCCCTCCCTACACCGTCCCCGCCACATGACCCGTTTTCGCCGCGCTGCGCTCGCCGGTCTGCTGTCACTGCCGCTGCTGGCCGGCGGCTTTGCGCTCCAGTCACGACAGGATCGGTCGAGTGCCCAGCTCCTCGACCAGGTGCTCACCCTCGTCTCGTCACGCTACGTCGACACGCTCGCGGCGCAGCAGCTCTACGAGCAGACGGCGCGCGGCCTGGTGAAGGAACTGGGCGATCCGTACTCGGAGTTGTTCAGTCCGAAGGACATGGAATCGTTCATGCGCACCACCACTGGCCGATACGCAGGCCTTGGCGTCTTGCTGACGCCGCCGGTGGATGGCTACGTGATGATCGAGAAGGTCTACCCGAACTCGCCGGCAGAATCACGCGGCGTGCAGGAGGGCGATCGCATTGTGGCCGTGGACAGTTTCGCCACGGCACGGTGGTCGGTTGAACGCGTGCAAAGCAAACTGCTCGGCGAGCGCGGCACTCCGGTTGCCGTCACCTTTCGTCGGCCGGGACTCAACGCGCCGCTGACACTCCGCTTCACGCGTGCGGACATCAAGGTACCGGCGGTGGCCTATCACCTGATGCTCGATGATCAGATCGGCTACATCCCGCTGGCGCGCTTCAGTGAACGCACCACGGACGATGTCGCGAGTGCCGTCACGGCGCTGCGGAAGTCGGGAGCCAAGAGCATCGTGCTTGATCTCCGCGGCAATCCTGGCGGCATTGTCGATGAAGCGTTCGGGATGGCGAATCTCTTTCTGCCGCGCGGCAAGGAGTTGCTGACGGTGCGTGAGCGCGGCGGATCGGAGCCGATGATCGCAGAGCGCGAACCGTTGGCACCGGACATTCCGCTCGCCGTGCTGGTGGATGGCGGCTCGGCCTCCGCCGCCGAAATCGTGGCCGGCGCTCTGCAGGACTACGATCGCGCGCTGCTGGTTGGCACCACGACCTTCGGAAAGGGGCTGGTGCAAAGTGTGTATTCGCTCGATGGCGGCTATGCGCTCAAGTTGACCACCGGCAAGTGGTACACGCCGTCCGGACGGTCCATCCAGAAGCCCCGGCACTTCAGCGCGGACGGCCAGTGGGTGGAAGAAGCGTCCGACTCCCTGGAAACCGACGCGGCGCGCGCCGCACGCCCTACGTACAAGTCCGCATCAGGACGCACGCTCTACGGCGGCGG
>JAGNMU010000350.1 GCA_017991005.1 Gemmatimonadaceae bacterium
CGGCATTCCATCTCCGCAATGGGATCGGCGATCTCGTCCCAGTTCACGCGCACCGTGGGTGGAATGCCTTTGCCGCGCATCCCGCGACGGGGAAGGTCGGCGTGGGCGGTGATGGTGGGATAGCCCAGCGCCCACCGGCGGTTGCCGGTGCCAAGGGAGATGATCTGCACCGACTGATAGTCGAGTGCACCGGCCGTGCGGTCGCCTACCACCGTGGCGCGCGTACTGCGCAGCGCGCGCAGTACCAGCACTTCCGCCGCGCTCACCGTGCCGCGATCCACCATGACCACGACATGCCAGTCACCCGGCAGGACGGGTGTGCGCGCTGACGCGGCCTGCGATGTGTCGAGCACCACGAGCTTTCCCGGGTTGGCCTGCATGCGCGACAAGAGACCGCGCACAAATGCGCTGGTGTCATTTCCCGCCATACGCCGCGCCGCATTCATTTGCGCTGGTGACGACATCGCGACCGGAACGCCCGAGTCATACGGTGTCACCCGCGTGTCCGCGGAGTTCACGTAGGGATCCAGCGCACGCGTGGTGAACGACGCGCCACCCTCGTTGCCGCGCAGATCCACGATCAACAACTTGCGTGCGCGAATCGCATCGGCGGCCGCTCTGATCTGCTGATCCAGCAACGTCGCGAAACGTGGGTCATGCGACGGGATGCTCACCATCACCGAGCGGGGTCTCACCACCACGCGCGGTCGATGCGCATCAACCGAATCGAGCGTTCCACTATCGGCAGCGACCACGGGAAATGCCTTGCCCCACATGCCCGGCGAGAAACGCAGCAGGACTCGGCGGTGCAGGCGCGCGGTATGCTGCTGTTCGGCGAAGGCACGCGTGATGAGCGTGGTGGCATACTCCCCGTCGCGCGTACGTCGCATGTGCGCGCGGACGTCTCCCGCTTGCCATCCGATCGTGTCACTGGCCAGCAGCACCGCCACGAACTCGTGAGGAGACCCGCTCGGCGCCGGGACAACGGCCAAACGAGTCGCGCCATCATACCAGATCCCCTCAATCGGGTCTGGGCGTTTGCGCCGCGAGGCAAGTTCGGTTCGAACACCGCTCTCGCTCACCGTCAGGCGTTGCACGCTCGCGCGTAGGTGTTCCGCATCGGCACTATCGGTTGTCGCACTCTGAAAGACAAAGAGGTGCGGATCGTCAAACCAGGTGGTGATCTTGTCCAGCGCCGGAAAACAGACCTCGAAGGCGCGACGATCTGCGTCCTTCCGGACACGTCGCAGCAGCGACTCGTACGCCGACCGACGGGCGCCGAACACCTCCAGCAGAAACCCCGCGTAGTTTTGCCGGATCCTCGAGTCGAGTGAATCGACCGTCTGACGGCACGTCGGTGTTGGCGGGGCTCCGGCGGTGGATTGCGCGCGCACTGGCGATCCGAGGCTGGTGGCCACGATCGTGACTACGAGCATGATCACGCTCAACGTCCAGATGTCAGAGACGCCGCGTGGACGAGTGGCTGCCGACGCGCCGACATGAATGGTCTTCGGAAAAGCATGTGCACGACGATGCGTCATCACCGATGTGGCTGGAGTCTGTGGCATTCCTCCGGTGCAGATCTCCAAATCTTCGCAGGCGGCACGTCATGCGCGCTGCCCGCGTGACCAACCGTATGACGGGCGGGCTGCGACCGCATGATTCCGGTGCGGATGCAATGCGAATGCAAGACGACGGTGGCCTCCGGCACGGCCACGCTCAGGTTCTGCCGCACGCGTCGTGGCTGGAGTTCCGTGCTGCACCGAACACGATCCGTCCTCGGTTTGACACGGGTCGTCGCATGCGGATGGACCGACCATGCGCGCAGGGCTAGCTCATCGCGGGCTCCCGGCCACGATGGCCTGCGCACCCGACCGCATACCTCCCCGACGCCCCGCAACATGCGAGAACACGCGGCACGGCTCTTCATCACCTCGTCGGCCGCGTGCGCGGTGATGATCATTGGCATCGCGGTGCCAACGACGATCTTCGCGCAACGCGGCGGATTCGTTACGACGTTAGGCACCGATACCGTGCAGGTTGAACAGTTTGTGCGTCGAGACCGCGCCATCACCGGCGTGCTGGTCACCCGCACGCCGTTTGTGAAGATGACGCGCTACGAGATCAGGCTCGACGACCGCGATCGTCTGGCGTCGTACGCGCAGCAGGTCACCGATGGTCTCGGTGCATCACTCACACCAGACCCGGGACCCGCGTCGCTGATAGTCACGGGCGACACCATTCGGCGAACGGCGCGGGCGCGCGACGGCACGGTGGTCACGCAGGCCATTGCCGCGCCAGACGGTGCCTACCCGGTTGGTACCATTCCCATCGGCGCCTCATTCGCCGTCTTCGAGCTGGCGATCGCGCCGCTGCTGTATCAGGCGCTGTCCAGCCGGCCAACGCTTGGACGTCTCTTGCCAACGGCCGTGCAGTCCGCGCCCTCCTACACACCGGTGCTGTTCATCGCGAAGGATTCCGTCGAGGTGGACTACTTCGGACAGGGGCGATTCGGATTTCGCTTTGACAATCAGCGGCGTCTGCTGCGCTCCGATTGGCGACACACCACATACGACGTCCGCGTGACGCGCGTCGATACGCTCGATGTCGCGGATCGCGCGCGCCGCTGGTACTCGGCGCAGCGCGCAGGCGAAGACCCGGGCGCCGTCTCGCCGCGTGACTCGCTGGTGTTTCGCGCCGGCGCTGCGTCCGTCGCCATTCGTTATGGCCGACCGGCGAAACGCGGACGGGAAATCTGGGGCGGGTTGGTGCCAGAGGATCGCGTGTGGCGACTGGGCGCTGACTTTGCCACCCAGCTGGTCACCGATCGTGACCTCCAGATCGGTGACCATCGGGTGCCGGCGGGTGAATACACGCTGTGGATGCAGCCGTCGGCGTCGGATCCTCGCCTCATTGTGAGCAGTCTCGTCCGCGTGTTTGGCACGCAGTACGACGCGCGCAAGGATCTCCTTCGCGTGCCGATGACCAGGAGTGCGACGACGCAAACCATCGAGCGACTCACGCTCGGTTGGCAGGACGGGCAGCTCTGCGTGGTTTGGGATCGACAGCGGTTTTGTGTGGCGGTCGACGCGGCGTCTCCAGACATACTCCGCTGATACTCGCGCGTGTCCCAACCGGCGGCGCGTGCGCGACGGTTACGGCGGAATCGAGGCCATCGAAACCTGAATGTACACGCGCTGCTTTTCCTTCTGCGTCTCGTCAAACCACTCCAATCGATCGAGCATCGACATGGCGTCGGCGAGCGCCTTGCGCGCATTGGCGTACTCAAGGCGCTGGAGATGCGCGTCGGCGAGCAGGGCGTATCCTTGCAGCTCCTCGGGATAGCGCTGCACCATGCGTTTGGCGACGGCGATGGACGAGTCGGCCGGACCGCGGGCCAGATAGTATCGCGCGAGCGACGTCATCCACTTCGCCGAGGGTTCCACCGGCGCGCCGAGTTTTCCACGCAGTCGTGCCAGCGCGGCATCGAGTGTGCGCGGAACGTTGCCCTGCTGTCGAACGAGACTGTCCGCAACCGGACGCTCCACCTCCCACGCGCTGCTGGCAAACACGAAGCGCAACCCGGCGGGAATGGTGGCAAAGGGCGTGTCGGTGTGGCCCATCCCCTCGCCGCTCACGCGCGAGGTACGCCACTGTGGCGGCGCCGAATCACGCAGGAACGCCGCAAATCGTTCGAGTGCGGGCAGCATGCGCGGTTCGTCGCTGCCGGCCGAGACCACGAGCTGTCGCATGCGTGGTGTGCTGTCCGCCGCTGATGCGCGGATGCACGCACGCACCGCGCTGCCGACGGAGTCGGGAAGCGAAGGACTGATCGCGATGGTCGCGGAAAAGGCAGTTGGCGCTCGGCAGAGCGCCAGCAACGCAAATCGTCCGCCAAGCGAATGCCCGATCAACGTGCGATACGGCAACGTCCGATACTCGCGATCGATATACGGCAGCACCTCCGTGGTCAGAAACGTGGTGAACGCCACGTCATTGCGCGACAGATCGCTCGCCCGGTCGCCCTGCTCGACACCAACGACAATTTGCGATGGCATGGCGATATCACGATCATCGCCGACAAGGTTGTAGCCGACTGACGCAACCGTCAGATCGAAGAACGGCCGCGCCTGGCCATCGAGCAATACCACCACGGGATACCGCTGGCGGGCCACTTTGTAGTTGGCCGGCACGCTGATGTGCAGCACCCGCGTCTCGCCCAGGACTTTGGACGGCAGCCGGACCGTTCGCGCCTGTGCCCCGAGGTCACTGGGCCCGAGCGCGAGAGCCGCGCAGGCAAGCGTCATCACCAGTCCCGCCACGACGCGCGCGGCGGCCGTGGTGATGGTCACGGTTTCTTGCGGGCGGCGATCCAGGCTGGAACGTTCTCGAGCCGCGGCTGAAAAATCGCCTCATCGAGCGGTACGTCGGTGGAGATCTCGTTGTACAACTCACGCTGAATCAGTTTGCCACCCTGATAAAACACGATCTCGCTTTCCACCCAGCCGTTGCCGGCCTTGGCATAACGCAGCACGCGCGTATCGGACAAACCTGCACCTGGACGCTGTTCACGGTCGATCAACCGCACGACTAGTTGGCGATCCTTCTCGATCCAGAATTGCGACGACGTGCTGTCGCCGGGACCCGCGCCGATGACCGTCACCGGCTTGCCAAGGAACATGTCGTCGCGCGTTTTCGACAGGTCGTAGCCCATCCTGGTCACCTTGCCGATGGTCACCGCCGGGTCACTGGTGGCGATATCGGTAAACAGCACCATCAGCGGATGCACGTACGCGCCGCCGCGCACCGGGCGCCCGGCACGGCCCTGATACAGCGAATCGTTGCGAAACAACATCGTCCGGGCGGTGCTATCGCCCGGGGCGATATCGATGCGGAGCAGGCCCGGCGCCTTGAGCGACTCAAACCAGATTTCGCTGCGCCCATCGGCAAACTGCGTTTCC
>JAGNMU010000351.1 GCA_017991005.1 Gemmatimonadaceae bacterium
CGGTCGCGTTGTTCACCACCGACGTGACGCCCTTGACCGCTTTCACCGAGGCTTCGGTCGAGGCCATGGCCGCGCTGTCGGCGAACTCACCGGAGATCGTGGCAACGCCCTTTTCGACTGACACCATGACACCCGGGACTCCGGCAATGGCCGAGTCCGCAGCAACTTTGATGTCGGCATCTTTGGGGCCGCAGGCGACAACGACAAACGCAATCGTCAGGCCGGCGGCGAACGTGCGCATGCGTGAGGTGAACATCATAGGAGACGTGATCCTTTGCGCGGCTGCGCACAGTGAGCGAGAAGTGCTGCGGCGCGAAACACGACGAACGTGCGCGTCTCAACTCACCCGATTGCGATCACAATTGCAAGCATGCCCATGTATTGAGCGCGTCACTGTTAGTCGAGGCGACGCTGGCGTGCTCAACCGGGGAGAACTGCAGGAGCGCGCGAAGCACGTCTGAACGCGAAGCTCGCTGAGGAACTGCGAGAGCGCGAAGAACCACTTTCAATTGTTTTTGGTTGTTCCTCGCAGTTCCTCAGCGAGCTTCGCGTTCGGAAGTGCTTCGCGCCCTCAAGCTGTTCTCAAGCCAGCAAGCGGCCGCTAGAGGTACTTCGACGCCACGTGCAGCAGTACGCCCACCATGCCGCCAACCACCGTGCCGTTGATGCGGATGAATTGCAGATCGCGCCCGATCTGGAGCTCGATTTTGCGTGACGTCGCATCGGCATCCCATGCCGCGACGGTGGTGGCAATGAGTTTGGCTACTTCTTCGCGCGCCTGCTCCACCGCGTACGTCACCAGCTCCACCACCCAGCCGTTCACCTTGGCGGCAAGCTCCGGATCGGCCAGCACCTTCTGCCCAAGCCCCGTCAGCCACCGCTCCACCTGATCCGGTTCGGCTTCCACGTCGTCCGCGAGTTTTTCCGCGTAGCCGGCCAGACGAGCTTTCACATCGTCCCACACACTGCGCGAAAATTCGGTGACCGACGGATGTGACAACAGATCGAGCTTCATCTGCTCGGCTTTCGCAATCACCTCGGGATTCTCCCGAAGCGACACGATGAACCGGTCCACCGCTTCGTCGTACCGATGGCGCAGCGGATGATTCGGGTCGGCGGCGACGGCGACCAGCGTTTTCTCCACGCCGCTCACCACCCGATCGCCCAACTTGTTTTCCACCGCGCCGGGCACCCACCACGGACTTTCCGCTTTGATACGCTCGCGAATCACATCCTCGTTTTCCTCGAGGAAGCGGGCGGCAAGACGCAGCGCGTCGTCCAGCAACGTCTGGTGACGCCCGCCGGCGGTGAGCAGGCCAAACACCTTGGCCAGTTGCGGTGCCACCTGCAGTGAGCGCAGTCGCGACACGATGCCGCGGTCGACCAGGTGTTGCACGTCCTCATCGCGCATGATGCCGGCCGCACCAGACAGCCCTCGCGCCACATGACGTGCCAGCCTCCGGCTGTTTTCCGGCTGCGACAGCCACGTGGCGGCACGCTCGCCCAGCTTCATGGCCGCCAATTTGCTGGCCACCACCTCGCGCGTGAGGAAGTTGCGCTGCACGAAGTTGCCAAGTGCCGTGCCGATGCGATCCTTGCGCGACGGCACGATCGCCGTGTGCGGAATGGGAACACCCATCGGATGCCGAAACAGCGCGGTGACAGCAAACCAGTCGGCAATGCCGCCCACCATGGCCGCTTCGGCGAAGGCGCGGATGTACCCCACCCACGCATAGCGGGCTTCGTAGTAGCGCGCCACGACGAACAGAATGGCTACCACCACCAGCATCGCCGTGGCCACGCGTTTCATCCGCACCAGGCGGACGCGTTTGATCTCGTCGTCCGGAGTGATACGAAGCGCGGCCGGGGTCAGATCCGGCGCTGGCGCCGAAGGCTGTGGAACAGGCGCGGGCGCAGATTCAACCGCCGTCATGCGATCAGCGGGCGATCGAGATTTTTGACAGGTCGATCGGCGATGCGCCGACGCCGGCTGGAGTGTCCATGAACAGTACTACGGGACGGCCGTCCCGCTGTTCCACCGACATCGTCACCGTCCGCGCGCCGCGGGTCTTGTTGGCCGGCACGTCAAGGCGCCGAGTGGTGAGCCCATCGGGAATGCTCGTGCGCGAGAGCTCATAGCGTCGGCGTATCGCGTCGGCCAGCAGGTCAAAGAAGTCCCCGGCATCGGCGGGCGTATCCCACACACTCGCCCACACCACGGCGTCGCCACTGGCCATGCGCACCACGGCGTATCGGTCGCCATTGATGCCGCCAGCGCCGCGTCGGGCCAGGAGCTCGTCCTTCAGGTGCTGCACCAGCACCAATCGCGTTTCAAACTCACCAAACGTGTTGGCGTACACCAGCGTCCCGTTGTTCGGCGCCGGCAACGTCACGACCGCTGGCACTTTGCGCTTGGACTTGTCGACGGCAAAGTAGGCATCGTCATTCAGAATCTGCCGCGAGGAAATGGGCAGATCGGTGAGCAACTCGCTGATGGGGCGCTTCTCGATGAAGCGACGTACGAAATCGGCGCCACCGAGATACGGAAAGAGCAGCCCCTCCTTCACCGCCCGCGGCGCGGACGAAAAGATCGGCATGCCCGTCTGCCCGTCACGGATCACATCACGAATGCGGTCCCATCCGCCCGGCATTTTGAGCATCGGGCCGGCATTGGGATCGACCAGGAGCTGCGTGAACACCGCCTGCCCTTCAAGAATGGCCTGCGCCGAACCCTGACGGTCGGCGTCGTCGGTTTGCCCCTGGATCGAATCGATCGCGACGTACTGATCCTGCAGTGCGTGCACCAGCTCATGCGTGACCGTCTGCTGCAGCAGGACCGACGGGGCACCCTCCACGACGTACAACACCTTCGTGCTGGGGTCGTAGTAGCCGATGATCTGCTCCTCGAGGAGGCGCTGCAGCAGCCCACCAAGGTCGAGCGTATCGGGCACCAGTCCCAGCACGCGATACGCGCTCTGCTGGCCGTCGATCTGCTTCTTGGCGCGTTCACTCGTGAGCTGCTTCATCACGAAGGTCGCCACCTCATCACCCGAACGCGATTCGATTTTGGGTGGCGTCTTGAACGTCAGGCCGAGCTCTTTCTCGATCTTCGGGACGGCATCGGCAACCAGCGTGCCGTAGGGTCCGCCGGCATCAGGCTTCTTGTCACCGCACGCCGCCGCAAGTGCTAGCAACGGCAGAGCGAGCGACAGCAGCGTACGCGAGACGGACCGGGGTGACCGCGAACGGTCAGATGTGCGGAAGGCGAAAGGAGATCGAATCACGGGGGAAAGGCGCGCTGCATGTACCAGACGATGAGGCGGTCACCCCAAAGCAAGGCCAGCATCGCGGCAGGCGCAAGGAACACGCCGAATGGCACGTCGGGAAATTCAAACTCCTTCCCCGATTTCCGGTTGCGCACCCACACAATCGGCGCCACGAACAACAGGAAGAACACGGCGCCCACGAATGCACCGCCAATGATGGTCAGAAGCGCGCGTTCGGGACCAAGCGCCGCACCCACGACCGCCATCAGCGTGGTGTCGCCAAAACCCATCGCCTCGCGTTTCATGGCCACTTCAGCCAGCCAACCGATGATGGTGATGGCGCCTGCCCCCACACACGCACCGAGCAGCGCATTCCACGGCGCTGCAAACTGGGTCGTTTCGCCGACAAAGAAGTTCGCGATCGCCATGCCGAGGACAAACACCAGTCCCGTGATGGTGAACCCATCGGGAATCAGATAGTGCTTGGCGTCGGTCACCGCGATGCCGAACAGAATGGTCCCGAACACGGCCATCCGCAGTGCTTCAAGCGTGATGTCGAGATAGAAGAAGCATGCCACCCATCCCAGTGCGACCAGTAGTTCCACGGCGGGATACTGCATGGAGATGGGCAGTTCACAGCCGCGGCATTTGCCACGCAGCAGCAACCAACTGATGACGGGGATGTTCTCATGCCACGCAATCGGTCGTTCGCATCGCGGGCACCGCGAACGGGGCTTGACCACGCTCAGTTCAGCGGGCCAGCGCGAGATGCACACGTTCAGGAACGAGCCGATGGACGCACCGACCACAAAGATCGGCAACAGGACCAGCGCGACGATTTCAGGCGTGAGTGGCAGCATCATGGACCGAGTATTCCGCGCGCACCGTGTTCGACGTCAGGCCGGACGTAGCGCATGCAGCAGTATGCCGGTGGCGACGGCCACGTTCAGCGACTCGACACCCGGCGACATGCCGATGGCCACCCGCTGCGACGCACGCGTCGCAACCGGATCGGATACCCCTGCGCCCTCGTTGCTCACCGCCAGCGCCAACCGCGCCGGCAGCGCCTCACGCCGCAGAAGATCCGACGAGTCGATGACGAGACCTTCCGTGTCCGCGACCCAGCACGGGATCTGATGCGTGTCCAGGAACGCCAGGACCTCATCCCACCCCATCGCCAGCACCGGGTGCACGAACAGCGCCCCCATCGAGCTACGGACGACTTTGGCGTTCCATAGGTCAACGGTTCCCGGCAGGGCAATCGTGGCCGTCACTCCAAGCGCCGCCGCCGTCCGGACAATCGTGCCCACGTTGCCGGGATCCTGGAGGGCGTCCAGCAGCAGATACCGCGACGCCCCCGCGGCAGGCGGCGCGAGCATCACCGCCGGAATGTCCGCCACAGCCAACACCCCCTGCGGCGACTCCGTGCTGGCGGCGCTCTCGAACTCGGACGCGCTCACGCCCTTGACCGGCACCCCGCGCGCCTCGGCGGCATCCGCGATCGCGGCCTCTCGGGGGTCGTCGGGGAAGGCGCTCGTCACGAGGATGCCGTGCACCACCACCGGCGAGGCCAACAGCGCCTCGACCGACCGAACCCCCTCGGCGACAAACAGCCCCAGCTTTTCGCGCGCTTTTCGGCGCTGCAGGTCACGGGCGGTGGTCAGTAGTTTCACGACAGCTC
>JAGNMU010000031.1 GCA_017991005.1 Gemmatimonadaceae bacterium
CGACGGCCTGGTCGATCAGGACGACTTTGCGCGATGTCTTGGCGCCGATGTCGCCATTGCCAGTCTGATGTGGGTGAACAACGAAGTGGGCGTGATGCAGGACATCCCGGCACTCGGCGCCACCGCCAAGGCAGCCGGCGCCGTCTTCCACACCGACGCGGTGCAGGCATTTGGCAAAGTCGCGATCGACACGCGCACGCTGCCGGTCGACCTGCTGACCATCTCCGGGCACAAGTTGGGCGCACCCAAAGGGATCGGCGCCCTGTTCATTCGGCGCAACACGCCGCTCGAACCGATGCTGCACGGCGGTTCGCAGGATCGCGGCCGTCGCCCGGGCACGGAGAACGTGGCGTTTGCCGTCGGTCTCGCCACGGCGGCCGAACTCATCATCGCCGAGCATGACCACGAGAACGCCCGGTTGGGCGCCCTCCGCGATTCGCTCGAGGCACGATTGCGTGAACGCATTCCCGACGTCGTGATTCACGGTGCGGGTGCGCCGCGCGCCACCCACATCACCAACGTGTCCATCCCCGGCACCGACAGCGAGTCGATGCTGATGGCGCTCGACATGCGCGGTATCGCCTGCAGTGCGGGCTCCGCCTGTCAGAGCGGCAGCGTGTCGTCGTCGCATGTGTTGAGCGCGATGGGCGTGTCGCCGTCACTCGCCAACGCCGCGCTGCGTCTGTCGCTGGGTACGCTCACCGACGCGTCCAGCATCGATCGCGTGGTGGAAGTCATGAGCACGCTGGCGAACAAGGCGCGCGGCGCGGTTCCGGCATTTCAGTGATCAGCCGGGTCACCGGTGAGGCACGCGAAACATCGCGCGTGATGCATGCACTGCAGGACGCGCCGGGGCCGGTGGCGGGTGAACGCGTGTTGGTGGCGATGTCGGGTGGCGTCGATTCCTCGGTTGCCGCCGCGTTGCTGGTGGAAGCCGGCTGCGAGGTGATCGGTGTGACGATGAAGCTGCACAACGACGGTTCCGATATTGTGGACCGCCCGTGCTGCTCACTCGACTCCACGAGCGATGCGCGTCGCGTATGCGAGACGCTGGGCATTCCGCACTACGTCACGAACCTGGTGGATCATTTCAGCCAGGACGTGCTACACGATTTCGTCGCCGAGTATGCGCGCGGCCGCACACCGATTCCGTGTGTGCGGTGCAATACGTTCACCAAGTTCCGCGACCTGCTGCACAAAGCCGACGCCATCGACGCCCGGTGGCTGGCCACCGGACACTACGCACGCATGGGCGTCGTGCATGGTGCCCGTGTGATGCGGCGCGGTCTCGATCCGGCCAAAGACCAGAGTTATTTCCTCTGGGGCATCGATCGTTCCGTGCTCGATCGACTGGTGCTGCCGATCGGTTCGCAGACCAAGGCCGAAACTCGCGCGATCGCTCGGCGCTTCGGGCTTCGCACCGCCGAGAAGCTCGAGAGTCAGGACATTTGCTTCGTGCCCGACGGTGACCATGTGCGCGTCTTGCGGGAGCAACTGGGTGACGACGCTCCGTCGTTGTCGCCCGGACCGCTTCGCCTGACGACCGGTGAAGTGATCGGCGAACATCAGGGGTTTGCGCGCTACACGATCGGACAACGTCGCGGGCTGCCCGGCGGATTCGCGGAGCCGATGTTCGTCGTGGAAATTGTGCCCGCCGAACGCGCCGTGGTAGTCGGCCCGCGCGAGGCGCTCCTCGGCCGCGGAGTGGAAGCGCACGCCGTCACGTGGCTGACCGATCCACCGGTGGTGGGCGCACAGGTTCAGGTGCAGGTGCGCAACCGCGCGCAGCCCGCCGCGGCAACCGTGGTGCGTATCGACGACCGGGTCATTGAACTCGCCCTCGACGAACCCGTCGCAGCAATTTCGCCAGGGTAGTCGTTGGTGATGTACGACGGAGACGTGGTACTGGGGGGCGGGGTGATTGAGAGGGGGAGGAGGGAGTTAAGGGTGCTGGCTGCAAACTGAGGACTGAAGACTGAAGACCGGCGACTGACCGCCAACGACTGATAACGGCAATGACCGATAACGGCAGTTGGCAGTTTTGAAGTTGATCGGACAACGGCTGAGTTGTGGGTTGTCAGTGGGAGTAGCCGGTGTTGAGTGCACTGGCTACCCAGAACTCGAACTGACGACCCAGCACTCAGCGGTTGTCTGACCACTGAAAAACTGACAACTGCAGTTGGCAGTTGGCAGTTGGCAGTTGGCAGTTGGCAGTTGGGAGTTGGGAGTTGGGAGTTGGGAGTTGGGAGTTGCGAGTTGCGAGTCGTCAGTCGCCTGTCGTCGGTTCCCCGTCCCGAGTCGCCATCACCCCGACCGCCATATCCGCCGTCACGTTCAGCAGCGTTTTGAACATGTCCGGAATGGTGTCGAGCGCGATCATGATCCCGATGCCTTCGACGGGCAATCCGATCGCCGTGTAGAGCGGGGCCTGCAGCAGCATGCCACCGCTGGGGATACCGGGCGTGCTGAAGCTGAGCACCACTGACGACGCGGCGACCAAGGCGATCGATGATGCCGCCAGCGGAATCCCGTACAACTTGCCGATGAAAAGCGCACCTACCACCCAGTAGAGTGCGCTCGTGAGCTTGAAGACCGAGACGCCAAGCGGGAGGACGAAGCCGGTTGCGGTGGGCGAGAGTTTGAGCACGTCGGTCGCACCGCGCACCAGCGCCGGAAGTGACGCCAGCGAACTCCGCGCGCCAAAACCGACCACCTGCGCCGGGACCAGTGCGCGGGCGAACAGCGTCAGCGGCACGCGGCGCGTCACGCCGATCAGCACATAGAGTCCCGCCGTGGCGATCAGGTGCAGCAGAATCAACACGGCGACATAAAAGCCGATGGCCCCGATGGCAGAGGCGCCGAGCTTCTGGCCGAGTGCCACGGCCAAAGCGAAAATGCCCAGCCATCCGATCGCGAGAATCCAGCGCACGACCACCAGCATGGCATCGGCCATGCCGCGGAAGAACGCGACCTGCGTGCGTCGCGATTCGTCGGACACGTGTCCGAGTGCGAAGGCGTAGAGCAATGTGAACAGCACCATCGGCAACAGTGCACCGTCCGACGCCGCGCGCACCGGATTGAGCGGAATCAGTCCGAGGATCCAGCTGCGCAGTGACAACGCGTCGGCCGGTGGCAGATCGATCTTGGCGGTTTCACGCAGTCGTGTCGTCGCGTCGGGATCGAGCGTGAGATACTGAAACAGCCATGGTGACACGAGCGCGGAGAATGCCGCGCAGACGACGAGCAGGGCCAGAAACCACCCGAACGCCCGCGCGCCGACCGAGCCCGTGTACCGCGTATCTTCGGAGCCGGCGACCCCGACGATCAAGAGCGGCACGACCAGCGGAATCACGGTCATGCGCACCGCGTTGATCCACGCGGTGCCGATCGGTTCGAGCAGCGACACCACCCGTGCGGACGTGGATGCCGGGATCACGTCCTGGGCCAGCACCATGCCGAGGCCGAGTCCCAGCACCAGACCGAGCGACACCTGCACCGCTTGTGAGCTCAACACGCCGCGCCGCGGCGTTCCCGATGTCGGTGGTGTGCTGCGGGATGGCGGAGATGATGGTGCCGCCGAGTGTGATGTGCCGGAGTCGATCACAACTGCCCCCCACGCGTCACGCCGTGCTGGTGTGTGGCGTGGCGACGGGGCGATAGGTGCCGAAATGCCATTCGTGTCCCTCAGGATCGCGCACGCTGTACTCCCGTGCGCCGTATGGAGTGTCGTAGGGGGCTCGCACGGTGGTCGCGCCCGCCGCGACGGCCTGTGCGTAATGTGCATCGGGATCGGCCACGTAGCCGCACACCGTGGCGTTTCGCGCCGGCAGATCGAGTGGACTCACCCACCCCAATTCGGGTTTGGACGAACCGAGCATGATCACTTCCGGTCCCATTGCCAGCTCGGCGTGCGTCACGCCGCCAGTATCGTCTGGCACCACCAGCAGCGGAGTGAACCCGAAGGCGCGACCCAGGAATTCGATGGCGGCTCGCGGGTCACGATATGACAAACAGCTGTACAACTTGGTGGGCAGAGCGGCAGCAGACGACATGCGTTCCTCGACAGATCGGCGTGAAGACATCAAACGCGCCGGAGCGCGCTCGTGTCGATGACGTGAGAAAGCGTCAGGGTACACGCCGTGGGGCTGCAGATATTGGACGGATTTTTCGCGGCGATCAGTGATGCGGCGTTATCGAAACCAGGCGCTGCGGGTCACACCACGCCGATCAGGTGATGCCGGTGGGATCGCCGCCGATGGTGAGGCGTTCGCGAAGATACGCGGTGGGCGTGCAGCCCGCGAACTCCGTGAAGTCGCGCACCAAGTGCGATTGGTCGTAGTAGCCGCTGTCCAGCGCACGTGCGGCCCAGCGGCCGGCATCCGGCCGATGCAGGCGGGCGATGACCCGCTCAAAACGCAGCAGACGTGCGACGGACTTGGGCGGTACGCCCACGGACGCACGAAACGCGGCGCTCAATCGTTTGGGACTCCATCCCGACTCGCGGGTGAGCGCGCCAATCCCCTGCGCGCCATCGTGCGCCTCGAGCTGGTCCCAGACCCACTGCACTTGGGCGGGGACCGCCGCCGCCGCGTGTAGTCGCGTCCGGAGAAACACATCCACCAGCGCAAAACGTCCCTCCCACGACGGTGTGTTGGCGAGATGCTCAACGAGCCGCCGCCCAGCGGCACCGAGCACGTCGGACAGCGGCACCGAGCACGTCGGACAGTTCGACGCTCTGCCCCGTCAGCGCCTCCATGTCGCACGCGAGCAGGCGATGCGCACCTATCGGCGTGAGATTGACCTGCAGGGCGCACGATCTCGCGCCACACGATCTCGCGGCACGCGATCTCGCGGCGCCAGCGCCTACGCCAGCGCGCAAGCCGGCGGCGTCCGTGGCTGCCGACACGTTCACCCAGGTGTCGTACACGCCCGCCACGAACGAGTGGCGCACGACGCTGCCGGAGTCCGTCCCGGCGCGGAGATGATAGGCGTCGCCGAAGTTGATGATCAGCGGGATGACCGTCGAAGCAACTTCCCGACGAATCACCGGCTGCATCGTCTGCTCTGTCCATCCGCAGTAGTCGCCGCGGACGACGCCATGCAATGCAGGATGCGGTGGCGCGGTTTCCATCTCCCACCAGCCGTTGGCCCACTCGTAGCGCATGCAGCGAGCTCCTGGCAATTCCTGGGTGGGGTGTGCGTTACGCGCGGGCGGGCGTGTGTTGGCTCATCACCATCGCGCACGGCTGGGGCTGAACGTTACCGCCGCACCCTGAATCTCAGAACCCGAACCCGGCGGACCATCCCACAAAGTGTTTGGCATTGGTACCGGGGTCGCCACCGACGCGACTGTAATACGCGATCTCGCCGCCCAGGGCGAAGGCGGGCCACAGATGCAGCGATGCGCCCACGTACGTGCTGCGCGGCGTAGCCACCCACGGTCCACCAAACGTTCGCAACAGGTTGCCCGTGATCATCACGCCGGTGCCCCACGGCGCAAAGCTGGTGCCGGCACCCAGACTTCCCTGCACGCCGCCAAAACCCAACTTGGCCACGGCCAGCACACAAATATCTGGGCCGGTGGACGATTCGTGCAGCAAACCGCCGCCGTATGAAAGTGCCAGTTTGAACGGCGCGCCGTAGGTCAGGCCGGCCATACACTGCTCGATATGCCAGCCGCCCACTTCGTCGTCGCCGCGCGGCGCTTCGGACATCCGCAGCGCACTCGGCGCGGTTGACGCACGTGACTGTGCAGCGGCCGCCTGTGCCGTCAGCACGCACAGTGCGCCCAGACATGCCGCGCGCGCGCGCCTGGCACGATGGGATCGCACGGTGAGCGTGGTCATCAGAATTTCAGTCCGCCTGCTTCCGCAAAGTCGCGCATCGCTTTCTGCTGCGCTTCCGAGAGTTGTTCGGGCACCGTGATGGTGATTTCCACCAGCAGATCACCTTTGCGCCCGTCCTTTTCGATGCCCTGACCCGCAATACGAAACCGTTTGCCGGCGGAAGTTCCCGCAGGAATCCGCAGCGCCACTTTTTTCTCGTCCAGTGTTTTGACACTGATCTTCGAGCCAAGCGTCGCTTGCGCGATGTTGATGGGAACCGTTGCGATGAGGTCGAGCCCGTCACGCCGATAGAAGCGGTCTGGGCGGACGTCGAAGGTGATGACGAGATCACCGGGCTGACCGCCCGACGCACCTTTGCCCCCCTGCCCTCGCAGCCGCACTTTGGCGCCGGTTTCTGCGCCGGCAGGCACCGAGATAAGCACTTTGCGTCGCGCACGCTGCTCACCACTGCCGCTGCATGTCGGGCATCGCTCCGATGGAATCTGTCCGCGGCCCATGCACACCGGGCACGGTCGATTGACCGCGAAGCTGCCTTGTCCGAAGGAAATGACACCGCGTCCGTTGCACTCGCCGCAGGACTTGAGCTGCGCCCCCGGTGCCGCACCGGAGCCGCGGCAGGTGCCGCATTCTTCGTTTACTTCGAGTTCGATCGGGACTTTGCCACCGGTCGCGGCCACGCGAAACGGGACTTCGACGGTCTTCTCGACCGTTTGCCCGCGCTCGGGTCCGCGACTGCGCGACCGAGCACCACCGGCTGCACCGCCACCAAACATCGAGGAAAACAGATCGCCGAGACCGCCGATACCGCCGACGTCGAAATCGCTGAACGTTCCCGCACCACTTTGCCCGGGACCGGTGCCGCCGAATCCGCTTGGACGCGACGAAGTCCCCGACGGACGCGAACCGAGTCCGCTGAACGCGCCGAGCCGCCGCATGTCGTCGTACTGTTTTCGCTTCTCGGCGTCACCAAGCACGTTGTACGCTTCGGAAATTTCCTTGAAGCGCTCCGACGCTTTCGGATCGTTCTGATTCGCGTCGGGATGGTACTGCTTGGCCATGCGCCGATACTGCTTCTTGATTTCGTCGGCCGACGCCGACGACGCGACACCGAGGACTGCGTAGAAGTCCTTGCTATTGGCCATGTGAATCCGTGAGCGCCGCGCCCGTCAGGACGCGGCGAATCGATGAGTCAGGAAACGAGCGGAGCGCTGCCGGTCCACTGCTTGACGACCACGCGCGCAGGACGCAGCACATGACCGTTGATGACGTAACCCACCTGGAAGGTGACCGCGACCACGCCATCCTCCTCGGCCGAGAATGCCGGGGTCGTGCTCACCGCTTCGTGGCGCGCGGGATCGAACGGATGTCCGGTTGCATCGATGGTCTCGAAGCCGTGCCCGGCCAACGATTTGAACAGCTTCCGTTCCACCAGTAGCATCCCCTCGATCACCGTCTTCGCATCGACCGTGCTCGGATCGACATGGGCAAACCGGGTGATGTCATCGAGCGCGTCGAGCAATCCCCGCACCAGATCACCTTGCGCACGCCATCCTGCTTCCTGTCGCTCCTTCGCGGCACGGCGGCGGAAGTTGTCGTACTCCGCGGCCAAGCGCAGATGACGATCGTTGAGCGTCTGGATTTCACGCTGCGCAGCGCCCAGCGTGTCTCCATCGACGACCGCAGTGTCAGCGGGTGCCGCGACGCCGTCGGCCTGCGATTCGGACTGGTCTGAGGAATGAGGCTGATTGGGATCGGTCATGGTATCTGAAAGTCGCAAAGCCACCCGCGGGTTTACCCGGCGCCCGGTTGCGGGAGCAGGGACCGTACGGGACGAACACCTGAAAGTTTAGGAAGTCTAGCGCTCCCCCGAAGTGACGAGGAGCCGGTCACGTCAGGCGCGCACAGTCCATCCTTCGAGGGCCGTCTCACGCGAAAATGCCCGCCGCAGGCGATCAAGCGCCAGCTGTGCGGCCCGTTGCCGGATTTCCTGCCGGTCGCCGGGGATGACTGCCCGCACGGCGTGCACGTCGCCATTCACATCGACGGCTACCCAGACGGTACCCACCGGCTTCTCCGGAGTGCCGCCGGAGGGGCCTGCGATACCGGTGATCCCGATGCCGACCTGCGTATCAAAACGCAGACGCACTCCGGTGGCCATCGCCCGCGCGACCGGCTCACTGACCGCACCGTGTTCCGTCAACACCGGCGCCGGCACGCCCAGCTCACGGACCTTCACCTCGTTGGCGTACGCGATGATGCCGCCTTGCACCACGGCGCTCGACCCGGGAATCGCCGTGAGCCGCGCGCCCAACAGCCCACCGGTGCAGCTCTCGGCCACCGCGATGGTAACCTGCCGCTCGGCGCACGCACTCAGCATCAGGGCCGCCAGATCGTCATCTCCTTCGCCGTAGATGTACTGGCCCACTTTCTCCCGCAATTGCGCCGCAGCCGCCGTCAAGCGACGCTCGGTGTCCGCAGCGCCAAACTGCGTCGACGTGAGTCGCAGATCGACGCCGTCGATCCCGGGCAAGAACGCGAGGGACAGTCCATCGACGCCACGCCCAAGCGCACCCAGTCGATCGGCGATCGCCGATTCGGAAATACTCGCGGTTCGGAGTGTGCGGGAGCGCACCACCGTGCCGCCCGCTGGGATTCGATCACGGAGTCGCGGCAGCAACGTATCGGCCACCATGCCGCGCATTTCACGGGGTACGCCCGGAAACATCGCGACCCAGCGTCCGCGATCGTCTTCGAGCCAGATGCCCGGCGCGGATCCGTGGCGATTGGGGAGAATCGTCGCGCCCTCCGGCACCATGGCCTGCTGCCGGTTGCTCTCCGGCATCGCCACGCCGAATCGCTTGAGCCAACGCTGTTCGAGGTTTTCGAGGACCGACGTATCCAGCACCATCTCGCGTCCGAAGATCGATGCGATCGCCGGCTTGGTGCGGTCGTCCGCCGTCGGACCGAGTCCGCCCGTCGTGATCACGGCGCCGGTGCGATCGAGTGCCTCACGAATCGCGGTGGTGATGTCAGCGGGCTCGTCGCCGACGGTTGCGCGACGGACGATACGGACACCCAGCGCGGCCAACTCACGCGCCAGATGGGCGGCATTGGTGTCGATGGTGAAGCCCAGCAGCAGCTCGTCACCAATCGTCACGATTTCGATGTGCATGTCGAAAAGATAACGGCTCGCACACGGCACGCGTCCAGCCACCTCGCCAACGGACACGGGCCCGAACTCCCAATCAGGAATTCGAGCCCGTGGCCCTATCGTGTGCCCCTGCGCGCGGCCGCGCGCGTGGCGTCGCTCACGCCGTGAGCGTGGCCGCCTGCTTGCGACGCCGACGCGTCATCACACCCAGCGCCAACAGCGCGGTCCCCATGAGTGCGTAGGTGGACGGTTCGGGAATGGTGGTGCTGTTCGCCCAATGCACGTTGTAATCGGCCGTGCGGGCATCATAGCCGGGCATCGAACTGTCGAAATTGTAGGCCTGCATGATGACGTTGCCCAGCCCGGTCGTGGTGCCGCCGTCAGCGACGGTGGCCTGCACGACGCCATTCACCGAGTAGGAGTAGTTGGTGCCATCGAAGGCGATTTCCAGCGTGTTCCACGCGTCGTACTGAACGGGTGTGCTGAAATCGATCCAGGCGCCCGTCACGACATCGTACCCGCGAAACAGACCGACGCCGCCCCCATTGCTGAAGCCGAGAATGGGATACGCGGACGGTGCATTCGACGCGTCAAACGCGGTGCCCCAGATGTCCGTGCGACGCAGTCCATTCTGCCCGCTCCGCCAGCTGGCATCCACCCACAAGTCGGCTTTCAGCGAGAACGGTCCAGCGGCGTTGATATCGAACTTGCGACCCTGCGTGTTGTAAAACGCCGACTGAAACGGCGAGGGTCGATTCTGCAGGTTGTCGGCGGAGGAGATGCCGATCTGCAGCACATTGGAGCGCCCTTGGAAATTCGCGAGCGTCGAGAAGCTCGCCGGCGCGTATCGGTCCGTGTACCACACTCCAGCTCCCTGCGTCGGGGAGGTTACGATGCCCCCGAAACTCGGCGTCTGCGCTTGCACCGTCGCAGCTGACGACACCAACACCGCCACTGCCAATAACTGTCGTTTCATCTTCGCATCCCGTTGTGAAGATTATCGCGCGACGCTCGCGGTCCGCCATTCGACGTTCCACATCCCCCGCCGCTCGAGCCAACGGGCTGGCCGAGCGCAAATTTCATTCCACTACTCGGCGGTAGTATACGTGACAGCGAGCCAGAGTGAGCGACAATTGCCGTATTCCACAATACGGAAATACTGTAGCATCAATGCCATAGCAGATGTATTATACGGCCGAGCTCGCATTCTGCGCTTTGGAATGCGACCCATCCCCGCGTTTCCGGGACGACGGCCCCGGAAACGCGAGCATCTCGGGTTGGCGAATCGCCGACGCGTGCGTCGACGTCGGCCTGCGCTTTAGGGTACGGTGACAGGCCCGCGCATGACCTGGCGTCCGTAGCGCCGTAAATACAGCCAGAGCGACCACAGGGTCAGCCCGACCGCGCCGGTCATGCTGAGCACGCCGACAAAGCCGTTGAAGTACGCAAAACCGCGCCACAGTGCGTCGTCTTTCCAGCCTTCGCGCATCGCCAGGGTCGCGGCGAAGAACCAGAAATACGCCGCACCCAGCCAGATACTCTGGAACGTCGTCTTCCATTTTGCCGGCCCGATGGCGGCAATGACCAGTCCGCGTCTCGCGGCGATCTGGCGGAACACGGTCATGAACGCTTCCCGGCCCAACACGACGAGCACGATCCACAGCGGCAGCGAGATGCGGCCGAACGGTGTGACAAAGAGGAGCGGAGACGGCGCCGGGAGGGTGCCTTCTGGCGCCAGCAGCGTGAAGTGCCGCTGCAACCAGTACATCGGGATCAGCGTCGCAACCAACAGCAGTTTGTCGGCAAGCGGATCAAGCAGCCGACCGAGATCGGTGACGAGTCCGCGCTGTCTCGCCAGATGCCCGTCCCAGTAGTCGGTGACCGCGGCGATCAGAAAGAGCGTAAACGCCATCAGTCGTGCAGACCACGATGTCGTGAACGGCAGCCAGGCAATCAACGGCGTCAGTGCAATGCGGCCGACGGTGATCGCGTTAGGCAGGTTCACTGAAAAAGGCCTCCGGAAGGGACAACCGATGCGGACTAGGCGAGTGTCTTGAGGACGAGTTTGGAGACCGCCTTCAACGTATCGAACACCCCGTCACCGGTGACGCCGACGGCCTCGAAGTACGGTGCCCGTTCGACCCACTCGCCAGAGGGGAGCTGCGATACCAAAAGCTCGCCGGGGCGGAACGGATCCGCCAGTGCGCGCATGCGTTCCGGATCGGCGACTTCCCATCCAGGATTGAGCATGTCCTGCAACTGGGCCAGCGGCGCCGCGTTGGGCAGATCGCGCTTGTTGTACTGCACGACAAACGGCATCCGCGTGAGATCATATCCGTACGCCGCCATGTTGTCGTACAGATTCTGCATCGATTCCACGTTGGCCTCGGCACGATCCGCCTGCGAATCGGCGACAAAGACCACACCGTCGACGCCCTTGAGAATGAGCTTGCGACTGGCGTTGTAGTACACCTGTCCGGGCACGGTATACAAATGGAATCGTGTACGGAATCCACGAATGGTGCCGAGGTCGACGGGCAGGAAATCGAAGAAGAGCGTGCGTTCGGTTTCCGTGGCCAGCGAGATCAGCTTGCCGCGCGTGTTGGGTGAGACCTTGCCATAGACGTACTCGAGATTCGTCGTCTTGCCGCCAAGTCCCGGACCGTAGTACACGATCTTGCAGTTGATCTCGCGGGACGCATAGTTGATCATCGACATCGTTGACGCCGCCTACTGGAAGAGCCGATCGATCTCGTCTTCGGCACCGGCCAAGAAGCCCGGCGGTGCTGCCTGCCCCGGGCCGCCGCGCGCAAAGACGCCTTCGAAGATGCGGGTGAGTTCGTCCACGGCCGACTTCATGCGCAAGCGCACAAGCCCCAGCGTGGTGCGGTTGTCGAACAGCACGACCAGAATGACCCGTCGTGCAATGTCGGCGAGATACATCGACTCGCGTTCGCCCTGATGAAAGAGCACGCTGAAATCACTTTCGCCGATCAGGCGGGCGAGTTGGTCGTTCGCGCTGAAATCGGCGGCGGTCAGCGTGGCAAACGCCGTGGCGTCGAAGTTGGGTGGCTCACCCACGGTTGCAACGAGTTGCCCGCTTCGATCGACCAGCAGCGCGCAGCGCGCCTTGGCGTCGTACAGGAAGCGCTGCAGCGTAATCGTGATGGCCCCGAAGTCGTCCTCGGTAAACGACCAGGTGGCGGCGCCGACAGGCATGAACGTAGGGGCGAAGGACTCGGGCACCCGCGACCGGACCGTGGTGTCACACGGCTGGCACGCGGTGGGATCTTACGAACGTAACAGCCGCTCGGTCCGGCGCAGAACCCCTCGGGCCCGGCGGCGCAGCAACGGCAACGGCTCCCAGCGCAAATAGTCGCGAAGGAGTCGCGCACTATCAACGCTTGGATGCGCCCGAAGGTAACCGAGGGCGGCCAGTCGGCGACGTGGGCTGGCGTGAAAGAGCGACTGACGGTGGCGAGCCTGCTCGCGGCTCCAGGTTCCGAAGCCAACGAGGACGCCGGCCAGCGTGCCGAGGGCCACCAGCCCGAGCGCTCGCCAGGCAGCGCCCCCCGCGAGGCCGCGCTGCCGGGCGACACGAAGCACCCGCGCC
Source organism: Gemmatimonadaceae bacterium (assembly GCA_017991005.1). Classification (GTDB taxonomy): domain Bacteria; phylum Gemmatimonadota; class Gemmatimonadetes; order Gemmatimonadales; family Gemmatimonadaceae; genus Gemmatimonas. The sequence continues at coordinate 12,611 of JAGNMU010000031.1, forward strand.
ATTATGCCATCTCCCGGCGCGCTGAGAGCGCCTGAGCGATCGTCACGCCGTCGGCATATTCGAGATCTCCACCCACCGGGAGTCCGCGCGCAATGCGGGTGACGCGGACCGATCGGGACGTGAGTTGCCGCTGGAGGTACAAAGCCGTCGCCTCGCCTTCGAGAGAGGGATTGGTTGCCACGATCACCTCGCGCACCGATTCGGGCTCGATACGCGACAGCAGCGCGCCGATGGTCAGGTCGGACGGGCCGACCCCGTCAAGCGGCGACAGCCGCCCCCCCAGCACGTGATACCGCCCGCGATACTCACCGGCCCGCTCGATCGAGGCAATGTCCGACGCCTCTTCCACCACGCAGACCACTTGGCCGTCACGGCGCGGATCGGTGCACAAGGCGCACAGTTCCGACTCGGTCAGGTTGTGGCACCGCTCACACGGCCGCACCCGCTCGACCAGCGACACCAGAGCGCCCGCCAGTCGGCGACTCTGTTCATGTGGCTGGCGCAGCAAATGGTACACCAGCCGCTGCGCGCTTTTGCGGCCAATGCCGGGCAGCCTGGCGAATTCACTGGTGAGATCGTCGATAACGGACACAGGGTGTGATCGGCTGACGGTCAGAACGGCAATTTGAACGGCAGGTCGATGCCGCCGGTGACCTTGCCCATCTCTTCCTGCATTGCGTCCGCGGCCTTCTTCTGCGCTTCCGCGGTCGCCACCACGATGAGATCCTCGAGCATCTCGATGTCGTCTTTGTTCACGACCGTCGGCTCGAGCTTGATACGCTTGACCTGCAACTTGCCGTCGCATTCGACGGTCACCATGCCTCCGCCGGCCGTACCGGTGAACTGCCGGCGCGCGAGCGTTTCCTGCGCTTCCTGCAGACGTCCCTGCATCTGGCGGAAGGTGTCTAACATTTTGAACAGGTCAGCCATCGGCGTAAGGTGGTAGTGGGTAGAGGGCCAAGTAACAGCGCGTTGGTCGTGGCGCGGCGTACCGGGTACGGTATGGCGTCCCGGATTGGACCGTGGATCAGTCGCGAAGTTCCAGATCGAGCGCGCGGACGGCAGCGTCCAGCAAAGGATCGCGCGCGGTCATCGACTCGACGCGCTCCTTCGTGACATCGTGCGCGGTAATGCGCCGCGTGGGGACCGTAGCCTGTGTGGAATCGGCGGCCACCGCGTGGTGTTGCGCGCGCAGGGTAAAGCCGGTGACACCAGCGAAGCACCCGTGCAGCGCGGCGATCACGTCGGCGCGTGCACTTTCCGCCGCGCGCGCCCACGTGTCGTCGGTTGGCACGTACGCGAGGGTGAGCACCCCCTGCGCGCTGATTTCGACGGGACGCAGCCATTGCACGGCTTGTGCGACCATGCCGCGACCATTGCGGCGAATCATCTCTCCGACGTCGCTCCAGTGTTCCAGCACCGCATCGAGGTCGGGGGGCGGCGCATCATGGGCCTTGCCGGGTGACGGTGCGTGCGGCGCGGGCGGACGCATCTGTGCAGCGGCAGCGGCTTGCGCCACCTGCTGCGTGGCGGGGCGCGGTGTTGGTGGCGCCATCGCGACCGCGACCGCCGATGGCATCGCGGGCGTGAGTGCCGGGGCCATCGCGGCTGGTGGCGACGGCGGCAACGCGTGCGCCGAGGCGCCGCGCGACTCGTGCGCCACGCGCCGCACCGGCGGATCTTCCCGGCCGCCCTCGCCAAACCCTTTGATCACTTCTTCCAGCTCGACCGTGCGATCAAGCAGCGCGAATCGCACGAGCAACGACTCGAGCAGGAGCTGCGGCTGGCCGCTCTTGCGAAACAGCGGTTCCATCTCGAGCAGCGCGTGGAGCATGCGCAGCAGATCGCCCGAGGTGACACGTCCTTTGCGTTCAGCCAGCGCGGTGCGGAGCCGTTCCGGCAATTCGGGCGGTGTCCCACCCAGCGCGATAGCGAGTTGCGAACGCAGCAGGTCACCGAGTCCGGACAAAATCAGTGTGAAGTCCACACCGGCATCGGCGAGCCGCTGCACCGCCGGAAACACCTCGGCCGCGCGGCGATCCACGATCAGATCGAGCAGCGCGAGGTACTCGTCGTCGGGAATCAAGCCGAGCGCCGCACGCACACGATCGGCCGTCACGGCGCCGCTTTCGCCCAGCGACAACACCTGGTCGGTCAGTGACAGCGCGTCTCGCAATCCGCCGTCGGCCGCCCGCGCGATCATGCCCAGCGCTTCGTCCTCAAACGGCACGCCTTCATCACCCAGCACAATCGCGAGCCGCTCGCGGATTTCTGCGGGACCGATGCGCTTGAGATGAAAGATCTGCAGGCGCGAGAGCACCGGCGCCGCCATCTGCGCGATCTTCTGCGGCTCGGTCGTGGCAAAGACAAACACGACGCGTGGTGGCGGTTCTTCCAGCACCTTGAGCAGGGCGTTCCACGCTTCGCGCGTCAGCATGTGCGCCTCGTCGACGATGTACACCTTGTAGCGATCGTCGCCGGAGGGGGCATACATCGCCCGCTCGCGAAGGTCTCGCGCATCGTCCACACCGCGATTGGAGGCGGCGTCGATTTCCACCACATCGAGCGAGGCGCTGCCGCTCCAGATGCGCTGGCAGCTGGAGCACTGTCCACACGGCTCACCAGCCATCGGATCGGTGAGCGGCGCGGACGGCGGATTCAACGCGTCCGCACGACGTTGTTCGGCCAGTCGCTCGCAATTGAGCGCCATGGCCAGCACGCGCGCCAACGTGGTCTTCCCCGTGCCGCGCGGTCCGCACAGGAGATATCCGTGCGCAACTCGCCCACGGGCAATCGCCCCTTTGAGCGTGTCGGCCACGTGCGACTGCACCGCCACCGAGGCGAAATTTCTGGGACGGTATTTTCTGGCGAGTGCGAGCGACATGATTCTGACAATTTAGCCGCCTGCCGCCCCCGACGGGGGATGGATTTGTGACCCGGCCGGCGAATGCGGCGCGGTCGTGCCAGATCGACGTGACAGGTCGGTACAGCGTACTAAGCTGCAGCGGCACAAGGACTTTGCCGGTGGCATAACGTATCGGCGACGGATCAAGTTGCTCGTGGTGCCGGTCGACACTTGAGCGTACTGGTCTTGTGCTCGTGACCCGACGTGGAGTCCGTCACCCTGAAGTCACTCAACCGACCGTCTTCCCTGCTCACCCCGCTCATCGCGACGCAGTTCGCCATGGCCGGGGCGCTCGCGTTCGCCGGCGTGGTTGGTTTCCCAGGCGACGCGCTGCGCGCGCAGTTGATGAACCTCGCGTATCTCGTGATTGGCGTGCCGACCGCCGTGGCCGTGTATCGCGCCGTCCGACGCCCGGACATCGACGCGGGTTCACGTCGCGCGTGGATGCTGATGGGACTGGCCGTCATCAGCTACTGGCTGGGAGACGCGATCTGGGCCGTCATCGCCATGGCAACAGGAACGCGACCACCGCTGTCGGTCGCCGACATTCTGTACGTGGCCTTCTCGCCGCTCGCCTTGTGGGGCCTGGTGACATTTCCAGGACTCGGCGCCACCCGCGCCGAACGATGGCGCGTGCAGTTGGACGCGGCGATTGTCGCCATCACCGTCGGCACCGTGATGTACTGGCTCTCGCCGGTGAGCGAGGAGACGAAAGGATTTGCCCACTGGCTGAGCGACACGCTCAACATGTCGTATCCGCTGGTCGACATGGTGCTGCTGAGCGCACTGTTGGTGCTGATGATGCGACAGACGCATCGGGACCAGGCCAGCACGTTTCGCCTGCTCGTTGCCGGGATCGGCCTCAAGACCATCGCGGATGTCTTGTACGCCGACGCCGTGCTGCGCGAGACGGCGCTTCTGCCAATTCTCGTCGATGCGTGCTGGTTGTCCTGGTACGGGTTCATCAGTCTGAGCGCACGGCGCGCGACGGTGTTTGACGCCACCGACACGGTGGCCGGGATTTCGCCCAAGCAAAGCAACTGGCTCGCCTATGCGTGTGTTGCCGTGCTCGGGACGCTGCTGCTGGTGCTGGTGCATGCCGGCGAGCTTCCGCCCGTGCGCGGCGTGTCGGTTGGCGTGATCATTCTGCTCGTGGCGGTGCTGATCCGGCAGTCGATCGTCGTGGGCGAGAATGCACGTCTCGACGGTCTCGCGGCAAGCCGCGCGGCGGACGGTCGGCTGGCGGCGTTGGTGCATCATGCGACCGATCTCATTCTCGTGGTTGATGTCGACGGAACGGTGCGGTATGTGAGTCCGTCGGTGCAGACGATCATGCGGGTGAACCCGGAGCGCATGATCGGCCGCAACATTCTTCGGTCGGTGCATGCCGACGACGTGGATGTCGCGCGGCTGATGCTGGCACGTCTGGCGCGACGCACCGATGAGCAGGAGCAAACCGTGTGTCGCGCGGCCCGGGGCGATGGGGAGTGGCGCTGGCTGGAAGTGACGGGCACCAATCGGCTGCACACCGAGAGCATTCAGGGGTTGGTGCTCAATGCGCGCGACGTCACGGAGCGCCGGGAACTCGAGGGTCGCATCGAGTGGCAAGCGTTCCACGACCCGATGACATCGCTCGCCAACCGCGTGCTCTTCTCCGATCGCGTGTCACACGCGCTCGCGCGCCGCGAACGCGGCGTCGTGGACATCGGCGTCCTCTTCATCGATCTCGATCACTTCAAGATTGTCAACGACAGCTTCGGGCACGCGGCGGGCGATGAATTGCTGCGGCAAGTGGCCCGTCGTATCGAACTGGAAGTGCGTGCGGCCGACACGGTGGCGCGGTTGGGCGGCGACGAATTTGCCGTGTTGCTCGAGGACTACGACGCCGCCACGTGTCTGGAGACGGCCGAGCGACTGCGGCAATCGCTGACCCGTCCGTTTCTCGTTGAGGGACGCGAAGCGTTCATCGGCGCCAGCATCGGGGTCACCGATGCCGCACCGGGCGTCACGCTCGATGAACTGGTACGCGACGCGGATGTGGCCATGTATGTGGCGAAGGCCGAAGGGCGCGGTCGTGTCGTGCGATTTGAGCCCACCATGCGCGAGAAGGTGGCCGACCGGCTGCTGCTCGAAGCCGATTTGCGTCGCGCCGTGGAACGTGATGAACTGCTGGTGCACTATCAGCCGCTGGTGGATCTGCAGACGGGCGAGATTCTGGGCGCCGAGGCGCTGCTGCGCTGGCACCATCCGACCCGCGGACTGATCACACCGTCGGTCTTCATTCCGATTGCCGAAGACGCCGGATTGATCAGCGAGATCAGTCGTCGCGTGTTGCGCACGGCATGTCGGGATGCCATGACGTGGAAGTCGCCTGACCCCGATGCGGCGACGTTGCATGTGGCCGTGAATCTGTCCGGACGCCACTTGCAGGAAGCCACCGTGGTCGACGATGTGCGCGACGCGCTGACGTCGACCGGCCTCGATGCATCGCGTTTGACCATCGAGATGACCGAGTCCGTGATGATGCAGAACGCGGATGTCGTTATTGCGGCGATGCGTGCGCTCAAGGCGCTGGGCGTCACGCTGGCACTCGACGATTTCGGCACCGGCTACTCGTCGCTGTCGTATTTGCAGCGCTTCCCGATCGATGTGCTCAAGATCGACCGCAGCTTCATCACGCAGCTGGGCGGCGCAGCCAGCAACGACGCGCTGACGCGCGCCATTCTTTCGCTGGGCGAGACATTGGGACTCGTCACGGTCGCCGAGGGTATCGAGGGCGAGCGTCAGCTCATCGAGTTGCAGTCACTGGGCTGTCTGCTCGGGCAGGGATTCCTGATGTCGCAGCCGATTGCCGGACCGGCCTTCGCGCGGTTGGTCGCCAGTGGCGAGCCCTTGCATCGCGTGGCGGCGCTGCCAACGCCCGCGCGCGGCGTGCCCTTGGTGCGGCGCTAGCCGGTCGCGGGCCACCGCGCAAAAAAAAGCGCGCGGGACGTCCGCTCATGGCTGAGCGAAGCGTCCCGCGCGCAGTGCTCCGGGCCTGACGAAGCGACGTCAGACTCCACGTGCCGCTGCTACCTTCGGGGTCCTGACGGGGTTGGCGGGCTGCC
>JAGNMU010000352.1 GCA_017991005.1 Gemmatimonadaceae bacterium
TGACGGTCGCCTGCTGCAGCCCGGCCTGGGGACCCATCGTCCAGCGTACGGTCACTTCACCCAGCGCGTTGGTCACCGCCGACTGCGGGGAGATGCTGCCACCACCCGAGGTCACGGCCAGCGCCACGGTCTGATTGGGGATTGGCACGTTCGTTCCCCCCGTGACGCGAATGACGATCTGGACTGGCAACGCCGCGCTGATCTTGCCGGTTTGGCTGTTGCCTTGCGCCACGATCAGGTCGCTCGGCAGCACGCCGAACGCCTGCAGTGTGACCGGATCAACGCCCGGGGCGGTGCCATTGACCGTCTGCACCTGCGTGGAGGGACCCAGGGTCCACTTGGCTTTCACTTCGCCGTTGGCGTCGCTGACCACGGTCGCCGGGTCGACGATGCCGCCACCCTGCACGACGTTGAAGCTGACCGGGATCTTTCCCATCGGATTGCCATCGACGTCGTACACGCGAAGGACCACGGCCGTTGGCAGGATTGTGCCGGCCGCGGCCTGCTGGAGGTTGCCCTGCACGATCGTGAGGCGCGACGCCGCCGGGGTCTCCACAGCCTTGGTGCAGCCGGGAAACGCCATCAGGGTCGGCACCGCCGTGAGCAGGGTGGCCAGCAGATATCGGGTTTGGTTGCGACGCATGGATATCACAGTTCGGGTTGCCTCTCTCCGGATTGAAGTGTCGACCGGTCCCCCGTGAGAGTTGAGCGTCTGGTTTTCTGGGGGAGCGCCTTCGCGGGACAGGGCCTAGATTTTCCCTGCTATGTCCGTCACTCCACTTCACGCCGCGCGGTCGGCGCGTCCCCTCGGCAGTGCCTCCCCTGCCGTGCCGGAATCCGGCGGCTCGGCATCCGCCGGCGAACGGTTGGTTGACGAGCCGCCGGTTCGGAACCCCGGCACGGCGCTCGACCTGGGCTTGGTGCGCAGTACCCGGGTCAACCGCAGCGCGGTGGAGCGACGGGCGGCGTCGCTCCCCGGGCGACGCACGGTCAAGAAGGAGTGGCAAGCGGCGTGGTTGTTGCGCGCGATCAGTTGCATGGATCTGACCACGCTCAGCGGCGACGATACCGATGGCAACGTGCGTCGGCTGTGCGCCAAGGCCGTTTCACCACTGCGCCACGATCTGGTCGAGGCGCTGGGTGTTGCCGATCTCCGACTCACGGTGGGCGCGGTCTGCGTGTACCACCGGTATGCGGCCACTGCCGTCGAATCGCTCCGCGGCTCGGGCGTTCCCGTGGCGGCCGTGTCGACGGGATTTCCGGCGGGACTCTCACCGTTCGCGCAGCGGGTGGCGGAGATTCATGCGAGTGTCGCGGCGGGCGCGAGCGAGATCGACGTGGTGATCACTCGCGCGCATGTGTTGACCGGCAACTGGTCGGCGCTCTACGACGAAGTGCGTGCCTTTCGTGACGCGTGCGGCGATGCACATCTCAAGACCATTCTCGGGGTCGGCGAACTGGCCACACTCACCAACGTGGCGCGCGCGAGTCTCGTGGCGATGATGGCCGGATCGGATTTCATCAAGACCAGTACTGGCAAAGAACCGACGAACGCCACACTGCCCGTTGGACTGGTGATGACGCGCATGATTCGCGACTACGAGATGCACACCGGCCACGAAGTGGGCTTCAAACCGGCTGGTGGCATTCGTACCGCCAAGCAGGCGCTCGACTGGCTGATTCTGATGAAAGAGGAACTCGGTGATCGCTGGCTGCGCCCGCACCTGTTCCGTTTTGGTGCCAGCGGGTTGTTGACCGACGTCGAGCGGCAGCTCGAACACTTTGTCACTGGCCGATACGCTGCGGCGCATCGCATGCCGATGGTCTGACCCATGACCCCATCCACGACGACTCCCGGACCGGTTTCCAAAGTCCGCGCGCTCTTTGACGAGATGAGTTACGGGCCGGCGCCCGAGGCAGACACGCCGGTGCGGGAGTGGCTTGCGGTACACCAGTCGCGATTTTCGCACTACATCGGCGGTCGCTGGGAGGCACCGTCGGAGGGTGCGTATTTCGCGATCCACGATCCGTCGAAGGGCGCGGAACTGGCGCAGGTCGCGCACGGTTCGATCGCCGATGTGAACGCCGCCGTCGCGGCGGCGCGTGCGGCGCTGCCGGCGTGGCAGGCGCTCGATGGACATGCGCGCGCGCGCTATCTGTATGCGCTCGCACGCGGCGTGCAGAAGCATGCGCGCGAGTTCGCGGTGCTGGAGACGATGGACAACGGCAAGCCGCTGCGTGAGACGCGTGATATCGACGTTCCGCTGGTGGCGCGGCATTTCTACCACCATGCCGGATGGGCGCAGCTGCTGGACAGTGAGTTTCCCGGATACCACGGATACGGCGTGGTGGGGCAGATCATTCCGTGGAACTTTCCGTTGCTCATGCTCGCGTGGAAGGTGGCGCCCGCGCTGGCAGCGGGAAACACCATCGTGCTCAAGCCCGCAGAGTTCACGCCGCTGACGGCCATTCGTTTTGCGCAGCTCGTGCATGACATCGGACTGCCGCCGGGCGTGTTCAATCTCGTCAACGGCGACGGCGCGACGGGTGCGGCGATCGTGTCGCATGACGACGTGGACAAGATCGCATTCACTGGCAGCACGGACGTCGGCCGCGCCATTCGGGTGGCGACTGCCGGCACGGGCAAAGGTCTTTCGCTGGAATTGGGCGGCAAGAGTCCGTTCATCGTCTTTGACGATGCGGATCTCGACAGCGTCGTCGAAGGCGTGGTGGATGCCATCTGGTTCAACCAGGGGCAGGTGTGCTGCGCCGGCTCGCGATTGCTGGTGCAAGAAGTCGTCGCGGATCGGCTGACCGAAAAGCTTCGTGCACGCATGGAGCGACTGCGTGTCGGATCGCCGCTCGACAAGGCCGTCGACATGGGCGCGATCGTGGCGCCAGTGCAGCTCGAGCGCATCAAGCAGCTTGTGGCGCAGGGCATCAGCGAAGGGGGAACCTGTTGGCAACCCTCGTGGGCGACACCGGAAGGCGGCTGGTTTCATCCACCGACGCTGTTCACCGACGTCGCGCCGTCATCCACGATTGCGCAGGTGGAGATCTTCGGGCCGGTGCTGGTCAGCATGACCTTTCGCACGCCCGACGAAGCGGTGGCGCTCGCCAACAACACGCCCTACGGTCTCGCGGCGAGCATCTGGAGCGAGAACATCAACCTCGCACTCGACATCGCGCCGAAAATCAAGGCGGGCGTCGTGTGGATCAACAGCACGAATCTCTTTGATGCCTCGGCCGGTTTTGGCGGGTACAAAGAGTCGGGTTTTGGCCGCGAAGGTGGGCGCGAGGGCCTGTGGGAATACCTCAAGCCCACGTATCCGCACGTCGACGCCCCGTCACCGGTGATCGCCGACGTACCGGCCAGCGCATCGCACACGCTTACAACGCCTGCCGCCCTTCCGCCAATCGACCGCACGCCCAAACTCTTCGTGGGTGGCAAGCAGGCGCGTCCGGATTCGGGGTACTCGCGCACGATCCGCAGCGCTTCCGGCGTGGTGGTCGGCGAGGTGGGCGATGGCAATCGCAAAGACATCCGCAACGCGGTAGAAGCCGCGCACGCGGGGGCAGGGTGGGCCAAGCTGTCTGGACATCAGCGGGCGCAGATTCTCTACTACATCGCGGAGAATCTGTCGGCACGCCATCGTGAGTTCGTCGAGCGCATCCAGTCACTGACCGACGCACGGGCAGACGATGCCGGTGCCGAAGTGGATGCGGCGATCTCCCGGCTGTTCACCTATGCCGCATGGGCCGACAAACACGACGGCGCGGTACACGATGTGCCGCTGCGTGGGGTATCGCTGGCCATGCACGAACCGATCGGGGTCGTCGGGGTTGCCTGTCCCGATGTGTATCCGTTGTTGGGGTTTGTCTCGCTCGTGGCACCACTCCTGGCCGCCGGCAACCGCGTGATTGCCGTGCCGTCGGAACGGTACCCGATCGCGGCGACGGACCTGTATAGTGTGCTGGAGACGTCCGACGTCCCGGCGGGTGCCGTGAACATCGTCACCGGCGCGCGCGATGCGTTGGCCAAGGTGTTGGCCGATCACGACGACGTCGACGCGCTCTGGTATGTCGGATCGCAGGCCGGCGCCGGCGCTGTCGAACGTGCGGCCGCCGCAAACCTCAAACGCACGTGGACGGAGTGGACCGGCCGCGAGTGGCTTGATCCGCGAGTCGGCGAAGGCCGGGCGTTTCTGCGCCGAGCCGTGCAGGTAAAGAACATCTGGATTCCGTACGGCGAGTAATCGCCGCACTCATTGATCACTTTCTTAGGCGCCACATGATCGTGCTCCCTGCCTCCCCAGAGGCGTTTCGCGACGCGACGTGGGACGATGTCCTGCCGCACTACGACCAGCTGGCCGCCGCGCCGCTGAGCAACGACTCTGCCATCGTAGAGCCGTGGCTGGCCGCGTGGTCGCGCCTCGACACACTGATCGGCGAAGCGGGCACGCTCGCGATGATTGCGTATACCGCGAATACCTCCGATTCGGCAGCGGAAGCCGCCTATCTCCGATTCTCCATGGAGATCTTCCCGAAGGTCGATGAGCAGCAGGTTCGTCTGGCGCGTCGGCTGATCGACGTCGGGTGGTCACGTCCCGACATGGAAACCACGCTCCGACGCTTTCGCACGGACATCGAGATCTTCCGCGACGCCAATGTCGATCGGTTCTCGCAGATTGAGGAACTCTCCGCGGCCTACCAGAAGGTCACCGGTGGACTGAGCGTCGAGTGGGACGGCGAGCGCAAGACGATTCCGCAGTTGCAGACGTATCTCAAGGCGGCCGACCGGTCGGTACGCGAACGCGCCTTCCGGCTTGGCGCGTCGGCGTATCTCGAACAGCGCGATGTACTGGCCGATCAGTTCGACAAGATGTACGCGCTTCGCGTGGCGGTGGCGAAGGAGGCCGGATTCGACGACTTC
>JAGNMU010000353.1 GCA_017991005.1 Gemmatimonadaceae bacterium
ACATCGAGTCGCAGCATGTGGAACGGATCGCTCACCATCAAGACGCGCGGACGCGCCGACATGGGGCGTGCGACGGAGTCACCGTGCGCGCGGAGTGCTTGCGCCGCGCCATGCACCGACGCCAGCGAGGTCCGTCCGGTCGCCTCCAACAGAATCGCCTGCGGCGGCACACCACGGCGCATCGCAAAGCGGCGACCGGCGGCCGCTTCGCTGATCAGATCGCCCTCACGGCGTCCACCCGTGAACACCATGCGCGGGGCGCGTTCCGCCTTGAAAAGCGCCACCGCATGATCGAGACGCGCGCGCAACACGGGTGATGGACGGCCCCCGTACTGCGCCGCGCCCAGAACCACGATGGCGTCGGCGGATGCGCTGCTGCTGCGCGTGGACCAGATCAGAATGGCCGCCAAACATGCCAGCCATATCGTCACGCACACGACGAGCAGGCGACCAAATACTCTGGCGAAGCGACGCGGGGCGCGGCGGGGCATGCGGGTAAGCTAGTGCGCGGAGCGGGCTTCCTGTCGGCGCGCCGGTCGGCGCACCGTTGGAAATACTCCGCCGAGGCCGTCTCAGATCACGCGCTGCGCACCGGGTTCCGGCGCGTCGACGGTGAAGCCGTCGGCACGCAGCGCCGTCGCAAACGCCTCCTGCGCTGGCGGCTCGCCATGCACCAGGTGGACACGCGGTTGGCCCCGGCCGTTGGCGACGCCACCGCTTCGCACCTCGGAGAGCCAGTGCTGCAACTGGGTGCGATCGCCATGTGCGCTGTAGCCGTTGAGGATTTCCACCTGCGCGGCCAATTCCACGTCGTCGCCCAGAATGCGAATCGTGCCCCGACGCTCGACGATGCGGCGGCCGGTGGTGTGCTCCGCCTGAAATCCCACAATCAGAATCGTGTTGCGTGGATCGCTGGCCCCGTTGCGCAGATGATGCAGAATGCGCCCCGATTCGGCCATTCCCGAGGCCGCGATGATGATCATCGGACCGCTCTGACTGTTGAGCGCCTTCGAGGCCTGCACATCGCGCGTGTACCGCACCATCGGGAAATCGAAAATATCCTGCGTGTGCCGGATCAGATCTTCGCTCTGATCGAAGGTCTCCGGATGCATCTCGAACACCGACGTCGCATCGATGGCGAGCGGTGAATCGATGATGATCGGGATCGACGGAATCTTCCCCTCACGCTGCAGTCCATGCAGGTCGTAGACGAGTTCCTGCGTGCGTCCCACGGCGAACGCCGGAATCAGCACACGGCCGCCGCGTGCCGCCGTTTCGCGGACCACACGCGCCAGATGCTCGCGGGCACCGTCCACCGATTCATGATCGCGATCGCCATACGTGGATTCGCAGAGAATCACGTCGGCGCCACCGGTCGGCGGTTCTGGATCGCGAATGATCGCCAGTCCGTCGCGCCCGATGTCGCCCGAGAAGATGAGGCGCCGGAATTCTCCGTTCTCGCGCGCTTCGATGACCACGGACGCCGATCCGAGAATATGTCCGGCGTCGACGAACTGTGCGCGAATGCCGTCGGTCACTTCAAACCACTTATGGTACGGCATGCCGACCATCGCATCCTGGGTGCGGACGGCATCGGCGATGGTGTACAGTGGCTCGGCGTGCGCTCGCCCATGGCGTTCCAGAAAGTCCGCGTCCTTTTCCTGAATGTGCGCGGAGTCGGCAAGCATGATCGCGCAGAGATCACGCGTGGCCGCCGTCGCCCAGATGGTGCCCTTGTATCCCTGATTGACCAGAAACGGCAGCCGGCCCGCATGATCGATATGCGCATGCGACAGCACGATGCCGTCGATGTCTTCGATGGGCAGCGGCAGTTTCGCGTTTTTGACGCGACTCTCCGCGCGGCGACCCTGAAACAGGCCGCAGTCCAGCAGAATCGTGCGACGGCCGACACGCAGGATATGACAGGAGCCGGTGACTTCGCGTGCGGCGCCACTGAATTCGATGAACATGTACGTTGGTGCTGGCGGATGAGTAGCTGGCGGTCAGCGGCAGGGCGCGAGCGCGGCGAGAACGGGCAGGTGATCGGACGGAAAGCGGCCATCCCAACTGTCTGGCAATATGGCATGCGACACGACGGTCACTGTCGGCGACACCAGCACATAGTCGATGCGACGCCCCGGTTCGATCGCCTTGAAGGCGGTCCACGAAGAGAGCGGTCCGTAGTGTCCGCCGAGGCTGCTGCTCAGCGCGTCACGTAACGGCGCGCCCGCCTCGGCGATCGTGTCGCGTGTCAGGACCCGATACGCGCCGCTCTGCGGATCGCTGTTGAGATCGCCGGTCATCACAATCGGTAGCGCACCAGCCATGGCGGCGAGGCGGGTGCGAATGAGCCGAGCGCTCTGCTGCCGCGCGACCTCGCCCACGTGATCGAAGTGGGTGTTCAACATGAAAAAGGTGCACCCCGTCTGCCGATCGCGAAAACGCGCCCATGTGGCAATCCGTTCGATCGCGGCATCCCACCCTTTGCTGCCGGCCACACTCGGCGTGGGAGACAGCCAGAAGGTGCCGCTGTCGGAGAGCGTGAGTCGGTCGGTGCGATAGAGAATGGCGCTGAACTCGCCAGCCATGCGCCCGTCGGCGCGACCAACACCCACGCGGGCGAAACCAGGCAGACGCGCATCGAAATCCCGCAGCATGGGCGCCAGCGCCTCCTGCACGCCGACTACATCGACATCGTGAAAGCGAAGGAGCGAGGCCACCCAATCGCGCCGGTTTGGCCAGGCGTTGATCCCGTCGCCCGGATTGTCGTAGCGCACGTTGAACGACATGACACGGAGTGCGGTCCGTCGTGACTCGACGGCGGGAGTCCCCCCGCTCCGGGCGGCACTGGTGGCGCGTCGCGCGCAGCCCAGCAGCGTCAGCGCCAGCGCGCCGATCGCACCAACACGGAACGCTCGAACGGCGCGCACTACGCGCGCAGGATGGACACGACGGCAAATCACGGTAGGCATGGGGCGGGGCGGGGAACGGCCGACCCGCAGCGGTACTCAGGCGCTGAGCATCCGCTTGTGCGCGTCGAGCTGGTGTTCGATGCGCCCGCACATCAGATCGCACAGCTTCATGACGTTCCGATCCGCGTGCGCATAGTGGACATACAGTCCTTCCTTGCGTCGCTTGACGAAGCCCATGGAATGCAGAACCTGCAAGTGCTTGGACACATTTGCCTGGCCCATGCCGGTCTCTTCCACCAGCTCGTTGACCGTCAGTTCGCGCTGATAGAGTGTTTCGAGAATGTGCAGACGGGCCGGCTCGGACAGCGCCTTGAATCGCTGGGAGAGCAGGCGATGAAGCTCGGGTGTCAAATTGGTGCGCACTGGGTCATCTCCGCGGTGTGGTCATCATTGCGCCGGTTCCTGCGCGTGGTCACCTGCCGGACGCAGTTCGCGACGGACCAGCAGTTTTTGCAGGGACTGCCGATGGAGTCCTAGCGCCCGCGCCGTGCGGGCCACGTTGCCGTCGTTGCGCTGCAGCGCCGCCGACAGATAGGCGCGATCAAACTCCCGCAGCGCCCGTTCCCGCGCTTCCACAAACGGCAGCTCCTCGGCCGTCGCCACGAGCGACGAAACCCCCATCGACTGCATCGCCTCCTCCGTCAACGCCGACGGCAGATCCCGGGCCAGGATCACCGGTCCGTCACTCAACACCAGCGCGGTTTCGATCACGTTGTGCAACTCGCGCACATTGCCCGGCCAGTCGTAGCGGCGTAGCAGACACCAGACGGCGTCATCCACGCCACGCAGCGTGAGGCGATGTCGCAGGGCCGCGACGGTCAGCGCGTGTTCCACCAGCGCGGGAATATCCGCCGTCCGTTCGCGAAGTGGTGGCATCGTGACCGTCGCCACACGCAGTCGATACAACAGGTCGTGCCGGAAGCGACCATCGCGCACCATGCGCTCCAGCGGGCGATTGCTGGTCGCGACGATTCGCACATCCTCGCGCACATCCCCACGTGCCTCGATGCGCGCCCCGCGCGTCGACGGGCGCCGCGCGGCGTCATGACGCTCCAGCGCACGCAGCAGCATGGTTTGCGCGGCCGGATTCAGGTCACCGATCTCGTCCAGCAACAGCGTGCCACCGTGCGCCCCGTCGAAAAACGCCACGTCGCCCGGCGACTCCGCGCGGAGCGCGGCGCAGTTGACCACCACGAACGGTTGCAGCCGACGAGGACTTTCGGCGTGCACCGCATGCGCGGCCAGCGTTTTTCCCGTTCCGCTCTCACCATTGACGAGCACGGTGACATCGGTCCGCGCCAGACGCGCGATCTTTCGGTAGACCTCGCGCATGGCATCCGACTGTCCACGCAATTCGTGGAATGCGGCCGAATTCGCCACCGATGCCACCGGCGGGGCTGGGCGATCCATCGCGGACGGCGGGCGCACCGCACGGACCAGCGTCAGTGCATCGCCACCCTCGGCCGGGACTCGCGACGGAGCGGGCACGACGCTCGCGACGCCCATACGAGGGCGCGGGCGCTCGGTGCTTCCATCCTGAGACAGCGCGCGATTCATGAGTCGGTTCGCTCCTGAGAACACAAAAGGCGCGAAAACCGCTCGGTGAAGAGCGATCTGCGCGCCTTCGGCTTCCGGGGCCTATGCCCCGATCGCCAAGGTGGACCGGTAGTCCGATCCGTATGTCACCCGGTGACGTTCACCGGACGGCCACACACGATGACTCGTGGTGACCCTGTATTCGTAACTTCCGGGAGGGACCCGCCGCAAGGGTTTCGTCCCACATTTTGGCGTCCGAATTGCCCTCCCCAACTCCTAGACGTGCTTGACCAGCAGCTCCAGTCGGTGGCGCAGATCAGCCAGCGTCTTCGACTTGAATGCCCCTTTGGTTTCCTCCAGCACAGCGATGGTGTCTTCCACGGCGGTCTGAAGTTGCGCACCGCGCGGACAGTTGATGAG
>JAGNMU010000354.1 GCA_017991005.1 Gemmatimonadaceae bacterium
GATTGAGCGACGGTCGTCGATAGCGCGACTACGGCGTGGTGTACAGCACCGCCCCACTGCGGTGCACACGATCCGCCCAGTCATCAACGCTCGTCCATTCGGCAATCGTCGATGCCGCCGGGGCGTCGGTCGCCCGCTCGAGCGCCTCGCGGATGCCGCTTCTTCCAATCAGCCGCTCAAAGTGCCCGTCGCCTGATGGATTCGCTGCGGTAGGATAGCTGCTCCACGCGAAATCCGCGCCGTGTGTGCGCCGTATAGACGACAACAGGTGCAGTCCGTCGGATACCACGCCGACAGTTGACGGATGCCGCTCAAGCCGGACGCCGACGCATCGTTGACCGGCATAGGGCGCGATGGCGGGGATAAAGTCGCACGTCGACAGCGACGCACTGGTGGCGTGCTGCACATCATCCAGCACCCGCTGCGCATCGAGCCACGGCGCGCCGATCATCTGAAAGGGCGTCGCTGTACCGCGACCAACGCTCAGGTTGGTCGCTTCGAACAGGCAGAGACCTGGATAGAGCGCCACGCTGTCAAAGGACGGCATCGCCGGCGAGGTTGGCACCCATGGCAGCCCCGTGTCGGGCCACAGCATCTCTCGCGTCCAACCGTGGCAGGGAATCACGTGCAGTGGGGCGCGCGTGAAGCGCTCAAACTGCCACAATCTGGCCAGTTCACCGAGCGTCAACTGATGCCGGATCGGGATGACATCTTCGCCGACGAATGACCGGAACGTCAGATCGAGCAGCGGGCCTTCCGCCAACGTGAGGAGGCCGCTGAGCGGATTGGGGCGATCGAGAACGATTAACGGGATACCGGACGCATCACTTTCGGCGAGCAGATGGTACAGCGTCCAGGTGTACGTGTAGAAGCGCGCGCCCACATCGGGAATATCGAAGATCAGTGCATCGAGATCGCGCAAATGCTCGGGGGCGGGGCGCATTCGTTCGCCATACAGCGAGACGGTGGGCAGTCCGGTGTATGAATCCACGTGGTCTTCAACGGCGGCACCGTCGGCCGCCGTGCCGGAGAGTCCATGCTCCGGGCCGAAGAGTCGCACCAGCTCGATACCATGCGTGCGAAGCGCACGCAGCAGCGCGAGACGTGCGGGGCGCGTCGTGTCTGATGCCAGTCTCGCCGCATCGTTGGTGACAAGCCCGACACGTTTGACGGCGCCAAGCAGCGACGGCGCACGTGTCAGCCGATCCACCCCAAAGAGTACGCTCCCCGGTGACTGCAGGTGGCGGTCGCTCGCGCCATCCACGCTCAACTGGCCGCAGGCGTGTCGGGCAAACGATCACGTGTGGCCATGAGGTGTTCGATCGCATCGGCGACGTGCGTATCGTCGATGTGATGATCGTTGCGTGCGACGCGCAGCCGGTGTGCGAGAATCAATACGTCGGCATCACGGAAGCCTTCCGGCGTCTGAAATTTGTAGCACGCGAGTTCCACCTTGAGTCCGTTGGGATCCTGCAGGTAGATCGAATCCATGAACCCACGGTCACGCTGGATGAAGGCGATGCCGCGCGCAGTCAGCCGGGCGGGTGCCTGCGCGAATGTCGCGCGGGAGACGTTGAAGGCGATGTGTTCAACGCAGCCGATCTCACGTGGCGCAGGACGTCCGGCATCGGTGCGCGACTCGTTGGTAAATACGGTCAGCAAGCGCCCGTCACCCGGATCGAAGTAGACGTGGTTTTCGTCGGGGCGTCCGAGATTGGGCTGTTCAAAGATGAACGGCATGCCTAGCACACCCTGCCAGAAATCAATCGCCGATTGCCGGGTGGATCCGACGAGCGTGATGTGATGCACGCCTTGCACCTGAATGCGCGACACGCGGGCTCCTGAAGAGGTCCGTGAGACAATACGGCGAGGATGAGCGGAGGGCGAGATGGATGCTTACGGTCGGTACTCGCGAACCGCATGCTTCTTCACGTCGGCCTCGGTCCACCAGACCGGCTTGAAAACACCCTTGGCGAACAGCTCGGCCTGGTCGGCATAGTGGGGTGACGTGCTGTCAGCGCTCTGGCCATACGCCAGAATGGAGTAGGCCCGCGGCCGCGTGGCGCCGAATTCCACGGCGAGTACCCAACCGTCGCCCGAGTTGGCCACGCGCTTTCCATCCGGTTGCTGTTCGTACGCGAGCACCCGAAAGCAGCCGAGTGCGCCGCTGCAGCCGCCAACGGGTACGTCGACACCGCCGCGGCGCACACGATGAACGTCGCCCCAGGCCATGTCGGCGGCACCGTACCGGGTTTGCAGGTCGTTCATCGCCCAGGTGAGCGCTTCAACCGCCACACTGGGCTTTCCGAGTCCGCGCGGGGTGCTGGTGAGTTTGGCCAGACTCCAGCGTTCGGCGTACGCGGAGTCGCGCGCGATGCTGCTGTAACGACGCCACCAGGTCTCAAACAGCAGTCCTCCGCGACTTGCCGGGGCGACGGTATTGTCCCATCGCGTGAGAATGCGCGTAGCGCTGTCGAGTGTGGGAGTCGCCGGCGCCGCCTTGAGGGCCTTGAGCAGGTCAAGTTTGACGCGATCAGCGAGCAGCATGCGCATGCTGTGTTTCCGTACGATCACGTCTTCGAGCGAGAGCTTTCGCGTACCACCGATGAGCTGCAGCGCGTGCTGGCTCCGCAACCGCAACTCGCCGCGTTCGACATTGGCCGGGAATGCGGCGCTGTCGAGCAGGGCGTTGAGATTGGCGTAGTACGGCGCGTCGTTTTCGTTGTGGACGTACCCGCCTTTCGGATTGAGCGTTTGGGGTAGCTGTTCGAGCGGCAGCAGAGTCGTCCAGAGATCCGCCGACGTGCGCGCAACGGTGAACAGCGAATCGCCTGTGGCGGCGTGGGGGATCTTCGGCAGACTGGCCATCCAGATGGTCAGGATGTTGCCCGCCCGGTCGGCGTAGGTGAGGTTGGATGTCGCGCGCGCCCGCATCGCCAGTGCCTGTTTCCACTCCTTGAGATCGCGCGCGCGCATCATGGCGAGAAACTGGGCACCCGCACGGTACTCACCATCGGGTCCGGCGCGCACGATGTAGATGCGATCGGCCGTGCGGTGCACGACGGGGCCCAGCGGCGTGGTCCAGAATTGCCGCGTTTGTGTTTCGATGCCCGCTGGGGTGGTGAATTCGACCGTCGACGACTGCGTGCGAAGCGGCACCGAGACGCCATCGAACAGATAGCGGTCTTTCGCCGAAGGATCGACCTCGAGTGCGTACACCTCGTCGAGGTCGGGCGCGTTGTTGGTGGTGGCCCAGCCAAGGTCCTTGTTGAAGCCCGCGACGACAGCGAAGGCACTCCCGATGCGGAAGTCGCCGTAGAAATCGAGTCGGCCGGGAACGGTGACGTGGGCTTCCCAGTATCCGGCGGTCCACGCGAGATGCGGATTGCGCAGCAGAATCGCACGACCGGACTTGGTGCGACTGGGCGCAAAGGCCCACGCATTGGAGCCGTCTTCGTTGTAGGCGGGCTCTGGTTCGATGCCGTTGTCGCGGGTGCCATTCCGGCGCAGGGAGTCGGCCTGCAGGCGTCGCGTGACCAAGCGTTGTGCCGCTGCGATGCCGGCCGTGCCGATATCACCGGCCGCGACATCATGGCCGGTGAAGACCGGTCGAGCCCAGGCCGGCAGTTTTTCCCCGTGCGCACGAATGTAGCGATTCACGCCTTCAGCAAATCCTTCGTACATCGCCCGCGTATCGGCGTCGAGCAGATGATACGTCTCCTGCACCCGCTGCTGCACGAGTTGTGCACCGAAGTCCGAGGCGATGCTGTCCTTGCCGAACGTCCGACCCATCCAACCCTTGTCGCGCAGCAAGCCGCGCACCACGCGTTCGCCGTAGTCTTCGGTTTGTGCGTAGCCGAGCCCAATCCCGATGCCGCGAAAGTCGCTCGCGGTGACGTGCACGACGCCGTACTCGGTGCGGCGAATGAGGGGGGAGTCGGTGGAGGGTTGGGGCGGGGAGGGGCTGAGGAGCGCGAGGAGGGGGAGGAGATGGCGAGGGCGCATGCGGCGGATGGAGGGATGGTTGAACTGCATCTATTCTGGGGCTGGGACCTGGCGAAGGACATTGGGAGGGAGGAACGGATCCAGGAATCAGGAGGCAGGTTGCTGCTTCCTGACCACCTGGATCCGTTCCTCCTTCCCAGTGTCCTTCACCAGGCGCCCGGGCCCCGAGACAGCGCCCGCTCCCCTACACGCCCCCCATCATCCGCCCAATCTCCACCGCCCGCACCTCCTGCGGCTCCGATGCGCGCACACTCCCCGCCATCTCCCGCGCCGTCATTGCATCCGGGTACCGCTTGAGATCTGGATTCGCGCCGTGCGCGAGCAGGAACTCCACCACGGGAACGTTGCGCTGCTCCACCGCGATGTGGAGCAGGTTGTACCAGACCGGCGAGTAGTCCACCGGAAAGCCGCGTGCGAGCAACGCATCGAGCACCTCGAGTCGCCCATTCAGTCCGGCGATGAAGAACGCCTCCCATAGAATGTCGTGATCGCTCGCCTCGGGGCGGCCGCCGGTGAACTTGATGCCGTCAAAGACGGTCATGTCGAGACGGTCGCGGCGCGCCGCGGCGGACGGCACGCCGCGCCGGTCCACGAAACGCAGCATCGTGGGGACATCACCCAGACCTGCCGCGACCCAGAAGCGTCGTGGCGCGGAGACGAGCGGACGCAGGAGATCGACCGCGTCACCGTTTCGATACAGGGCGAGCGCGTGTTCGATCACGGAGTATCCGTTCGATGACACGTGACGCGGATCGGCGCCGAGCGCGAGGAGCCCGCGAATGAAATCGGTCGTGGTGCCCAACAGTGGATGGCCGAGCAGCGCGTGGTCGAGATGTGGCTGCAGCGCGAGATCGTGGGATTCCATCCACGCGCGTGTGTCGCGCGGCTCGGCTGGATCGGCGATCAGTGCGCGCA
>JAGNMU010000355.1 GCA_017991005.1 Gemmatimonadaceae bacterium
ATGTACAGCTGGTCGATCGTGCGGCCAAGCAGCTGTTCCACGGCCGGATTGCCGGACAGGAACTGCAGATCGTCGTTGAAGATGATGATGCTGTCGATCGCCGTTTCGAAGACGGCCTGAAAATGTGCGAGGGCGTCGGCGCGCGCCTGCTGCTCGTGATGCGACGCGGTTGTTTCGAAGTGCTGCACCACCGCGCCTGGCTCGCCGGGTGTCGAGGTCATCACAACCCGAAACCAGCGTCGCGCGCCGTCGATCGTGACAAGACATTCGTGCTCGAATCCGGTATTCCGCTGCGACAGCACATCGGCCAGACCTTGTTGCAGTCGCATCGCATCGTCGTCGCTGGTCTCTACCACCGACGCAAGCACGTCGACATACCGGCTGCCGATACCACCGTTGGGCAGTGAGACCAACTGCGCCGTGGCCGAACGATCCCACGCCGCGTTCCCGCGCTCAATCTGCCCCTCGGTGCCGACCACCAGCACCGTGAAGGGCATGGAGTCGAGTGCGGCTTCCAACAAACGAGGCGAACGAGGGGAGGTCATCGGGCGGAATGTGCACGCCCGACCGCTCCTATTCAACCAAAAACGCGCGCGATGTGACGCGCGTTCGCGCCCAATGCGTCAGAGGCGTTCCCGGGCAACCAGCGCCTGCACCGTATTCATGTTGCGCATGGTGACGTCCAGCTGCGTGGCCCGCTCCAGCGCCGGCCACTTCACCTGTGTGTCGGAAAAGCGACCACGGGTCAGCCAGTACATCTCCCGTCCAACCACGCGCAACGTGTCGTAGCTGGTGCTGGCCTCCTCCACCTGTCGCACCACGTCCGCTGACGGCGACGACCGAAGAAAGCCGATGTGCACGCGATAGCCCTCCGTCGCCACCTCGCCGGCATCGAAGGGCAACGCGGCGAGACTGGCCACCAGCTCGGCCGGCGTGCGCAGAAATGTGGAGACCGCATAGCCGAGCGTGCGTTTGAGCTGCGCCTCGATGGTCGACTCGAGCGCAGCCACCGTGCTCGGCGTGACCGCCCCGTTGTTGTTGTGCGGTACCTCGAAGAGCACATTCCCGCTGGCGATGTACGTCTCGACCCGCGCGAGACCGAGTGCACTGAAGTGATCCCGCAGCGTGACCATGCTCACACGATGGCCGCCCACGTTGATCCCTCGCAGCAACGCGATGTACCGCGTGACCGCGCCGCGCGCCGGTGTTGGCGTTGGTGTTGGTGTTGGCGTTGATGTTGGAGTCGGTTTCGGTGTCGACGCCCGCTTTGGCATGGTCAGTTGGCCTGAGACGCGGCGTGCTGCGCCAACTGGGTCAGCACCGCGGCCAAGGCGTCGCGTGCAGCCGGTTGGGCGACCACGTCGCCGGCCACGGACGGCCGACCCTCGAGTGGCAGCGCGGTGGCGACCACCACGGTCGCCATCATCACGGTGAGTGTCTCGCGCAACTGCGTCGTCACGAAGGCCGAATACGCCGATGCGTTCACCAACGCCACCGGTTTGCCCATGAACTCACCGCTTCCCACCACCCAGTCGAGCGCGTTCTTGAGCACACCCGGCACACCGTGCGCGTATTCGGGACTCGAGATGAGCACGGCAGACGCCGCGCGCAGTGCGGCACGCCACTCGGCCACCGGTTCTGGCGTCTCCACCGCCTCGAGATCCGGATTGAATGGCGGCAACGCGGCGAGACCGTGATAGAGGTGCACCTCGATCTCCGGCGGCGCGGCGAGCACCGCCGCCTCGACGATGGCGCTGTTCGACGAGGCGGTTCGCAGACTGCCCGAGATCGCGAGCAGCGATGTGCGCGATGTCACTGCGGCGAAGCCGGGGCGGCGAGCCACTCCCAGATGATGCGCGAGCAGTCGGCGATCAGCGCTTCGGCGACTTTTCCGTCGGGAATGCCGCGCGTGAGGATCGCGATGGCGTACGGTGCACGCGCGGTGGGATACACCAGTCCCGCGTCGTGCAGCGTGGCCGTGATGGAGCCCGTTTTGTGCGCCACGCGAGTGCCTTTCGGCAGGCCCGCCGGAATCTCGTCGTTGAAGGCCTGTGCTTCGAGAATCGCCAGCATGTCGCGTGTACTGGCCGCGTTGGCCACACGACCGTTGTGGAGCGCGACAAACAACGCGACCAGATCGTTGGCCGTGGCCGTGTTGTTGAGGCCTGCGCGGAACGCCAGGTTGTCCTCGACGCCCCGCCGGACGAGCATCTGCGTGGCGCCGAATTCGCGAGTCAGTGCGGTGATGCGCACGGGATCGAGGCGCGTGATCAGCAGGTTGGTGGCGAGGTTGCTCGAGTGGGTGATCATCCGCTCGGCCAGATCACGCAGCGGTATGTCGCGGCCGATCCACGTATACACCGTGCTGTCGCTGTCGTCCGACGCATTCAAGGTGTAGTCGGAGCTGTCGACGATCGAACGAAAACGATTCGCCACGCGCATGCGCTCGCCGGCGCGGAGACGGCCGCCTTCGAATTCCTTGAAGAGCGCAAAGAGCACCGGCACCTTCATGGTGCTGGCCGCGTGAAAGACCGTGTCGCCCGCGATCGACAGCCGCCGTCCGCTGGCCAGATCGTGCACGGCGATGCCCACCTGTGCGCCCGGCACGGCGGCGATGCGTGCCGAGAGTTGGCGAAGCGCTCCGTCCGCCGCGTAGTCGCCGCGCGCCTGCGCTGACAGTGCCTGCGCAGACACCAATTGCGCGAAGAGAAGCGTTCGTACGACGGCGGCGACCTTCCGAGTGGCACCAGAAGGGAGCTTCACAGAGCGAAGCCCAATCACGGACGTCGGCGTGTCAGCGTGGAATGATAGCATCACACTGTAAGCTGCTAACGCGGCCGGTCTTACAACAGTGGCACGCTGCGGAGGGAGTGTCGAGTCGACACTCCAGCCGTAGTTCCACGCGGTGACGGCGGAGCCAAACCCGCCACGCGCCTCAGCGCCGCCCCCGCTTAGGAGGCTGGGCGAAAGGTGAAGAGACCTCGCGGCGAAGGGACGACGAGCAACTTACCCGCGTAAATGGGGGCGCTCAGAAAGCCGGTCTCACCGCCAATGGGCAGATCGTCGCGACCGATATGCCGGACGGAACGCGTCTTCCGATCTACGACGACCAACTGCGAACCGAGTGCCACGAAAGCCACGTTGTCAGGGTTGATCGCGAGCGGAGAGGCGGGGCTTCCGATAGGGGAAACAATCGACCAGTTGACCGCACCTGTGGCGACGTCGATCGACTGCAGCCTGCCTTCACCGACGATGGACGACGCGAGCAGTTCGCTCCCGGACATCACCATCTCGCGGAGGTCGGCGGGCGTACTTTCCGGTGCATCGGCCCGCCATTTCACGTGCCCGTCAATCGTGGACACGCGAAGAATCTCCCCGCGCTTGAGCGACAGAATGATATCGCCGTCCGCCGCAACCGCTCTCTGCCCTGCATAATCGGAAATGCGCGCGAGCGTGTCGACCGTCAGCGTCCACAGCGAATCGCCCGTGCTGGCGCGCACAGCAAACGCCACGGCGTCGCCATGCCGCGGCGCGCCATTTCGGCGACGTAAATAGACAAGCACATCCCCCAAAAACACCGGACTGGTGATCCATGTGTCGGGATCGTCGGGAAGAAGGCGGCGATTCCAACGCACGATACCGGATTCCGCATCGAGCACCGTTGCAAACCCTCGGCTCTGCGCGAACGCAACCAGAGAGCCATCCGTTGCGATCGCGAGTTCAGCCCAAGCCGCGACAGCGGCTCCATCGTACCGCCAGCGAATCGTTCCATCGCGACGACGAATTGCAACAACGTCTCGGCGATCACCAACCATGACGTCGCCGACGCTCGCTGCGACATCAGGGTTTGCCCACCCAAGTTCACCAACTCGTACGTCGGTTACCTTTCGTCTCCAAAGCTCGGTGCCAGTCAACAGACTGGTCGCAGCAAAGTTCCCGTCAAGCAGCGCCGAGAATGCCGTGTCGCCGCGCACAACCACACGGGAATAGCGAGACCCAACGGCGAGCGACTGCAACGCGAGCCCCCCCGCCGTTGGCACCGTTAGGCCGTCAGTGCAGGCGGTCGCGACAAGTGAAAGCAGCATCGCGGAGTGACGTGACCGTCGGGCGAACGTCGTTGTGCGCAGCACCAATCGCCACATCACCATTGCTCGACAGTTGTTGGGGTGGCAGGACTGCGCCAGCATTACGCTCCAACAATGTAGACGAATCGAGCCTGGGAACAGTGCCCCGTTACCCCCCGCAGCGCACCCGGCGCATCGGGAAATCGATGCCACGCAGTTGTCCGCCACGCATCCCCTCGATCCGCGCCACCAGCGCGTCCGCGCTCACTTTGCGGTACTTGATGGTTTGCGGAAAGTCGTGCGTGGGATTGGAGAACACGAGCAGCGAATCGGTGAGCTCCGTGGCAGGAAACCGTGTCTCGGCCTGCCCCGACGGATGCGCCACGTAGGCCACTGCCCCGCCTTTGGCTTCGACTCGCAGGTGCTCGAACTCCCGCGCGGTGTCGCGGACCACCGTTCGGCTCATGCCCAGCATCAGCCCGCCCGATGGCGCCATCCATTGTTCGCTGGTGACGCGGCCCTGTGCCGCCAATTCCCAGCAGCCGGCCAACCACGACGCGCGCGACAGTGGATCCTGAGCCGACAGGACAACGGGAAAGACGGTGGCAGCCGCAATGACCACGATGCGCGAGAAATCGTTCAACACGAGGGGCTCCTCAGGAGGTGGGACCAATGACCTGTGACTGAGAAATACGCCAGGCGCCGCGGCGCGGCTTGTAGAAATGCGACCGACGGCGCACACTCCGCCGATCATGGAGTATCGCGAATACCAACCCGCCATGGCGCTCCGTCGCATTGTGCGCTGCTACTGGAGCCTGTCCGGCGACTCGGACACG
>JAGNMU010000356.1 GCA_017991005.1 Gemmatimonadaceae bacterium
CACGTCTGACGCGTGCATCGTCGTGCCGCATCGCACGCTCGAGCGCGGGCGCCGAGGCCTCATCCTGCTCTTCCGCCAGTGCCCACGCCGCCATCGCGGCTTCGGCCGCGCCGCCACGGGCGAGCATGGTTTCGAGTGGCACGCGCGCGCTTCGCTTTTCTCCAGCGCCGATTGCAAAGGCTGCCGCCTCTCGCACACGAGGCGAGGTATCGTCCAGCAGCGCGATGAGGCGTGCCGTCTCGATGCGGCTCCGACCGAGCAGTTTGGCCGCTGCCCGACGCACACACGCGTTCTCGTGCGACAGCGTCGCGATAAGCAACTGCTGTGTGCCGGCGTGCGTGATCCGCCCGTGCAGCGAATCCTTCGCCGCCGCCATGTCGGCGCGGGCATCACTGAAACGCCCAGGGGCGTTGACGTCGCTGCCCCACCATCCGTTGCCCATCTGGTCGGCGATCATCTCACACACGAGTGCATCGCCACTGCCCAGCACCGCGAGCAACGACGCCACGCGCGCAGAATCGGGTCCCGTTCGCGCGTCGCGCTGCGGCTCGGCGCCGACAGTACTGTCGCGTGCACGTTCACGCGCGTGCGCCACCGTGAATGCGGCTGCAGCAATCGCGGCGGTCCCGAGGACCATGCGCAGCGAACTCATGGCCGGTCTCCCAGCGCCTCGGCAGCGCGGCGACGCACTTTCGGATCGCGCGATGTCAGTGCCGCACGAAGTGCCGCGCGTGCCTCCGGACTGCGCAGCTCTGCCAGCACCTCCACCGCCTGCTCACGCACCTCCTCATCGGCATCGTCCAACATCGGTCGGATTGCCGTGACGGTGGCCAGTGTGGGTTGCTCAGTGAGATACTGAAGGGCAGACCGTCGTACCTCGGCGGACGGGTCGACCAGCAGTGTTGCGATATCGCGCGCCGCAACCAGAACGTTGAGTTGCGACAACGCCTCGAGCGCCGCAACGCGTACCTCGGCGATGGGATCGCGCAGCCCCGGCATCAGCGTCGCGCCAACACTCGGCTCGCGCATTTTGCCGAGTGACTCGATGGACTGCTGGCGCACCTCCGCCGACGGATCGCCCACGAGGTGTTTCAGGATGCCGATGGTCTCGCGATCACCGATCTCGCCAAGCAGCTCAGCGACTTTGGCGCGCGTCTCGGCACGCGGATCGGCGGCCAAGGGTGAGATGTCTGTTGCGGTCAACTCGTCAGCAAATTCGCCGAGTGCGTCAAGCGCGTGACTGCGAATATTGGGGTTTTGGTCTTCGAGCAGTCGTGACAACGCCGCGACCGCGCGCGGATCGCCGATGCTGCCGAGTGCTTCGCAGACGGCGAGTCGCACGTCGGTGTTTCGGTCTCCGATCGCCGCGATCAACGCCGGGACGGCCGTACGGCTTCTGAGGTTGCCCAGTGCATGGGCCGCTGCACGCCGCACACCGGCGTCCGAGTCTTTCAGTCGCTCGATCAGTGCGGCGATGACCGCGGGATCTTCAACGTGCGACGCACCCGTCGCGTCCCCATGCGCGGTGTCTAGGATTTCGTGGCGCGTGGCGCCGCGATTCGCTGCGGCGGCCGCAATCTCTGCCGCTTGTGACTGTGAGGCCGCCGGCGTGTCCAACGCGACACCCGATTCGCGCGACGCCGAGTTGCGGGTGTCACTCTTGCTGTCGAGTGGCGCCAAGAGTTCGGCGTCGCCAGTCGCAACGCGGCCGCTGACACGGCCGCTGACAGTCGGCGCGGCGGCAACAACCACCGAGAGCAGCACCGAGGCCGTGACGAACGTGAGTGCCCGTGACAACGGAGATCCGCTGCGCTTGCCTTCAATGAGTCGGGCGATGCGTGTCACCAACAGTGAACGCTGCTCCGCCATGCCCGCCACCGGCACACCGAGCGGTCGTGCTTCGATCCACTCTGCGACGCGTGCGAGACAGTGTGCGAGCGGCAGTCCGGTACCCGTGCGCTCGGCCGCCCAGTCATCGCACAAGAATTCCGCGTTGCGCTGGATTTCGCGGCGCGCGAGTCGATTGAGCGGCTGGAAGAAGAACACGCGTTCAGTCAGGGAGACCACGTCGAGCCACACCGGATCGCGCCGAGCGAGGTGGGCCAGCTCGTGCGCCAGCAGACCGCGCTGTTCATCGACGCTGAGCTCTGTCAGCACCGCGTCCGGCACGCAGATCTCATGCAACCCGAGCGCGACGGGGCTCGAAATCGTGTTCACCGATGTGAGCGCGATGGGCGTGCGGAATCCGACAGAACGACAGAGTGCATCGAGGATGGCGGGCAACGTCCCATCAGTGATGTGTTGACGATTGGCGAGTCGACCAACCAGCATGAGTCGCCTCGCGGTGTACGACAGCGCGAGCACGAGCGCGACGAGTGCCCATCCGATCACTAGTGCGCGCTCGACCATCGCGAGGGCGGTTGTAACGTCAGATGCCGGTGGCACCGGAAACGTTGCGTTCGTCTCGGTTCGCGGTGCGACAGGATTGTCAGTCGATCCAGCCGCAGACCGCGCCACGACGGGCTCCGGGTCTGCGGCCCGTGTGGGTGCGTCGTATGTGCGTGCGGGCTGTTGACGCGTCTGTTCACGAGACTGGAGCGCGAACGAACCGGTCGGGCGCACGCCAAGCAACAGCTGTGCGGACGACGTGAGCAGACCACCGACCAACGCCAGTTTCCACACGAAGTCCAGCGTATGCGTGGAGAGCCGGGCCCACCGCGAGAGCATCCAGGCGATGGCAAGCATGGCGGTGCTATGGATGGCGTAAGTGAGCAGCCAGGCGAGCGCCAACTTCATCGTCGATTCCATCAGTTCGGGCCCTCGGGACGTTTGGTGGCGGCATCGAGCATGGCGCGGATGCGCTCACGATCACCAGGGCTTACGTCCTGAGCCGTCAGCAGGTGACTGACCAACGCCGGGACGTCGCCTTCGAACAGACGCGCGGTGAGCTCACTGACCATCGAGTGGCGCGCGGCGTCCTCGGTCACGAGTGCCCTGTAGATGTACTGGCGCGCGTCCGTTCGGTGGCTAACCGCCCCGCGCTTTTCAAGGCGCGAGAGCATCGTGGCGAGCGTCGTCTGGGCGAGGCCGCGCTCGTCGTGGAGCGCCTCCCAGATTTCAATGACGGTGGCTTCGCCCCGCTCCCAGAGGACGCGGAGAATGGCGAGCTGGAGTGCGGTAAAGCTGTGTTGCTCGGTCATGGCAGGCTCCGGTTGTACTACACATGTAAAACTACATGTGTAGAACTACATGTGTAGTACAAGCCTGTCAAGGGCGGTATGAGGTATGCCGAGCTCAGCTTTTGCTAATTATGCGCTGCTCGTCGCATGAGCCGCCGCGCTGCATCTCCGTTGCTCGTCCGGCCTCAGTGTCGTGCCATTGGCGCTGCGCCGTGATTCACTCTATGACTGTAAATCGGATCGTGACAAGACGCCGGCGTGTCGGCGCGCTCGCGCCATCAGAACCCGTCAGCACCTCCAGCCTCACGCGATCCGCCCCGACAAAGCCGGCCGCGGGCGCGTACACATACCGCGCGTACCAGTTGGTGCTCGAGTCTCGACGAATCTCACTCACGGCAAAGTGCTGCGCCTGCTCCGTGATGCGCGCGCCATCCTCATCCCCGCCAGCAAGATCAAGCTGATAGGTCTCCGCGCGCCGGACAGTCGTATCGATCACCTGGGTGTCGTCGGCCGAACGGCAGGCGACTCCAGGAGCCGAGAGGCAGACGAGCAACACCGTTGACCACCTTCGCATGAAATCACCCTCCCGTTTGCGCAACCCCATCTTGTACTGCGGCCTCAAGCACATCGACGTCGATGTGACTGAGTGATCGGAACTTGATGCAGTATCCCGTCACGGTCGCTTTGCCGAGGGTTTTGCCGTAGTTCTCCGCCAGATACGTCTTGTCTGCCAGTCCCATGATGTAGACGGAAAGCCCCGTAGTATTGGCGCTCAGGCCAATCTGGTAGAACGTGCGGGTGCTTCCGTCAGCGTACGACATGGTCTGCTCGCCGTACCCGATGTTCGGGTTCGACACCGTACGGCCGCTTTCGTCTTTCCCGTCGAGAAACCACAACCGGCCGCCCGGCATCAATCGCTGAATCGTCGCGTGCAGCGTCTGCATATCGGTGCGCTTGCGCTCCGGTTGCGAGGCGATGTAAGCGGCAATCTGCTGCGGCACTGTCATCGGTCACTCCAACGTTCATGGAAACGCCGCGCTGCACGGCGGTGCAATGCGAGGGACGTCAGGCGCGGCGGTAGTACGCGGATGCATCGCACAAACTCAGATCACACGTCGCGGCTGCGCCGTCGCTGCGTCACCCGTATTGGGCGTCCCGCTCGCTTCGATGAGCAGCAGGTGCGTCTCCACCTCTGCGACGGGACAGTGCTCAACGCCACGCGGCACTACGAACAGCTCTCCCGGCCCCAATGACACGTCACCATCGCGAAGGCGAATGGTCAGTCGCCCGGTGAGCACAAGAAAGAAGTCATCGGTCTCCGCGTGCGAATGCCACACAAACTCCCCCTTGACCTTCACCAAGAGGAGATCGTGGTCGTTGAACTGACCGACCACGCGCGGCTGCCAGTGTGCGTCGAACGTGGCGAGCTTTTCGGCGAGATTGATGGGCGGCACACTGGACTCCGTGATGGGAAGCGCTCGCGGGCGCCGTTGTAGTGTTCGGCAGGTCGCGCAACAGATCGGCGCGCTCAGCCATGTACAGGGATAGGCGCAAGATCTGGTGGCACGTAGGCCTCTCGCGCCGTCTGGGAGAAGAGGCGCTCCACGGAGTAGTGCCTGAACATGATCTTGGTGTCCAGCAGACGTGGATTGGCCGCAAGGAACGCATCAGCGGACGTCGAGTGTGGCGTCAGGTCCATGAAGTGGCGGACCG
>JAGNMU010000357.1 GCA_017991005.1 Gemmatimonadaceae bacterium
GCACCATGCTGATGAAACGTGAGCCGCTCCGGCGACAGCCCGAGCGCCAGATGCCACTCCATGCGCAGCTGCTTCCACTGCTCAAACCACTCCATGTCCGTGCCCGGCTCGACGAAGAACTGCATCTCCATCTGCTCGAACTCGCGCGTACGGAAAATGAAGTTGCCCGGCGTGATTTCGTTGCGGAATGCCTTGCCGATCTGCGCGATGCCAAACGGCACCTTCTGACGCATCGACTGCTGCACGTTGAGAAAGTTCACAAAGATGCCCTGCGCCGTTTCCGGACGCAGATACACGATGCTCGCACTCTCTTCCAGCGCGCCCATGTACGTCTTGAACATCAGGTTGAAATTGCGCGCTTCCGTGAGCTGACAGGCGTCATGCTGGCCCGGAATCTTGCTGGGCTTCTGCGGGCAGCGCGCATCTTCCAGCTTGTCGGCGCGGAAGCGCCCTTTGCACGTCTTGCAGTCCACCAGCGGATCGACAAAGCCGGCCACGTGACCGCTCGCCTCCCAGGTGCGCGGATGCATCAGAATCGCCGCGTCGAGCCCTTCAATGTCGTCGCGCGAGCGCACCATCGCGTTCCACCAGCGGTCCTTGATGTTCTTCTTGAGCTCCACACCCAATGGACCGTAGTCCCACACCGAACCGGTGCCTCCGTAGATCTCGGAAGACTGGAAGATGAAACCGCGCCGCTTGCACAGCGACACGAGTTTGTCCATCACATCGGGTTGGGAAGCCATCGTCAAGACTCGCGGAAGAACGGGAATGGTGTGGCCGTACTGGATGTCCGGCCGCCGGTACTACGAACTACGTACTACGTGCTGCTCACTCTTGGGCCGGCAACGGTGACAGCAACGGCGCCTGCACCTGCGACTGCAACCGCTTCTGCAGGTGCGCGACAATCAGATCGCCGTGATCCCGGCCATTTTCGATGAAGATGCGATTCGCCTGCAGTCCCGAAGAGATCACGCCGGCCAGGTAGAGCCCCGGCAGCGGAGTGGCCATCGTGTTGGGGTTGTGCGAGGGAATGCCGGTCTCGGCGTCGATCGGCACCCCCACCTGCTCCAGCAGCCCCGTCTCGGGAAGATATCCGGTCATCGTGTACACCTGCGTCGCTGGCACACGCTGCTCACCAGCGGGCGTGTCTACCACCACCGCATCGGGGTCGATCTGTTTGACCCGCGCATTGAACACGGCGTTGATCGCGCCCTCGCGAATGCGTGCCTCGATATCGGGGCGCACCCACGGTTTCACGTTCGCATCGAGCGCGTCACCAAAGTGCACGATCGTCACGTGTCCGCCCGACCGGTACATGTCGAGCGCCGCGTCCACCGCCGAGTTGCCGCCGCCGACAATCACCACCGACTCACGCCACGCCGCATGTCCTTCCACGTAACCGTGACGCACATGCGGCAGTGATTCGCCGGGAACCTTGAGCAGATTGGGGCGCCCGAAATACCCGGTGGCCACCACCACGGCCTGCGCCGAACAGAACAGCTTGTGTCCTGCGCGTGTGCCTGCGTGCACCCCCCACCGCGCTTCCGCCCCCGACCCCGACACTTTCGTCATCGGTACAAGCGCATCGACCGTGGTGAACTGCCGCACGTCGAGATCGAAATACGATGCAACGCCGCGGTAGTACGCCAGCGCATCGCGACGCGTCGGCTTTTCCGTGGGAATGATGAACGGCACGCCGCCGATGCTGATGCGCTCGGCCGTCGAGAAGAACGTCATGAACGTCGGATAGCTCGCAATCCCGCTCACGATCGGTCCGCGATCGAACAACACCGCCGACATCCCCGCGCGCTTCGCCGCGATCGCCACCGCCAGCCCGCACGGGCCGGCACCGACGATCGCAAGATCGGTACTCAGAACAACGTCATCAGAGGCTGGCATGGACTCCGATGATCTGGTCGCGGCGTGTGCCCACGCTCACGTACGAGATCGGCGTTTCACACAGCGCTTCCATGCGATCGAGATACGCGCGGGCGGCCGACGGCAGATCTTCAAGCTTGCGCGCGGCCTGTGTGGACTGCTGCCAGCCCTCGTACCACTCGTACACCGGCTCGGCATGCTCCAGCATCGAGAGATCGGCCGGAAACTCCGTATGCAACTCGCCGTCCACACGATACCCCGTGCAGATCGCCAGCTGCGGCAGCGTATCCAACACGTCCATCTTGGTCACGGCGAGACCGGTCAGACCATTCACACGCGCCGCATAGCGCACCACCACGCCGTCAAACCAACCGCAGCGTCGCGGACGTCCCGTGGTGGCACCAAACTCGTTGCCGAGCGCGCGCACCTGGGTATGCAATGGTTCCTCGAGTTCGGTGGGCAGCGGGCCGTTGCCGACACGCGTGGTATACGCCTTCACCACACCAAGTGCCGACTGAATCGACATCGGCGAAATGCCCACACCCGTGGCCGCACCACCAACCGTGGTGTTGCTCGACGTCACGAACGGATACGTGCCGTGGTCGATGTCGAGCAGCGAACCCTGCGCACCTTCCAGCAGGACAGCCGCACCACTCTTGATCGCGCGGTGCACGCACAACCCGACGTCTTCGGCAATCGCCAACAGACGCGGCGTCAGTTTCGCCAGCGCCTCCATCGTATCGTCCACCGACGCACGCTCGGCAGCGCCGCTGCGCTCGAGCTGCGCATTGGCGCGCTCCACGCCCGCCTCTACCAGCACACGCAACCGGTCGGCATATCGAAGGTCCAGTACGCGCACACCACGGCGCGCCACCTTGTCTTCGTAGGCCATGCCGATGCCGCGACCCGTCGTGCCGATCGCCTTGCTGGCGGCGCTGGCCTTGTCGATGAGCTTGTGATACGGCATCACCAGATGCGCGCGCTCGCTCACGTACAGACGTCCTTCCACGTCGATCCCATCGGCCACCAGCTCGTCGATCTCGACGAACAAGTTCTCCGGGTCGAGCACGACCCCGTTGCCGATCGCGCAGCGCACGCCGGCGTGCATGATGCCGCTTGGAATCTGATGCAGGACGAACGACCGGTCACCGATGTGTACCGTGTGTCCGGCGTTGGCGCCGCCTTGATAGCGGACCACCCAATCGGCCGACTCGGCGATGACATCCACCAGCTTGCCTTTGCCTTCGTCGCCCCACTGCGCACCCACCACCACCATGGTGCGCGTCTTCGAATCGAACATGCGGGATCCTGAGTCGGTGCGACCATCGTGTTGGTCGCACAAAAAACGCCCCGCGGTCGGTCCGCGGGGCGTTGAGGAAATCTAGCCCCAGTCGGGGCCGGAGCAACCGCTGGAGATCGCCGGCGCGGTCCAATTCACCACCAAAATCAGCCGCCGCTGCCGGAAATGGTGCCCACGACAGCCGATGCGAAGAGGAGAACCGCCACCATCAGTCCCAGCCCGCTTTTCGCCGCAGCGGCCACCGCGCGACCAACCAGCGCACCGGTTGCCACGCGGGTAGGATTGGACCGGGTATCACGGTGGACGGTGAGCTCACCCAGAAATGCCCCCGCGAACGCGCCCGCGAACGCACCAACCAGCGATCCGACCACGGGCACCGGCACACCCACCACGGCGCCAATGAGGCCGCCGATGATCGCCCCCCACGAGGCACGAGGGGAGCCGCCGTATTGACGCGTATACCGCCCGGCAATCGTGTACTCGAGCACTTCGGCCACCACCACCAGCAACGCGGCGATACCGAAGGTCACCAGACCGATGCCGCCGGCCGGCAGCACGATCCAGTACACCAGAGCCGCGCCCAGAATGATCCACAGCCCCGGCAGTCCGAGCGGAACAAGCAACAGCCCGCCAAGCAACGTGACGGCCAGGAGAACGAGGACAATCGATTGAACGAGCATGGCGGTCGGACGGGAGTGGACGGAGGTGGGAACGGACCCTCCGTTTTCTCCTTACGTCGGAATCACGCCCGCAGCTTCAAGTCGGGCCCGCACGGTGGCCAGCTCGTCGGCGGACAGTGGCAGCAGCGGGCTACGCGGAGGTCCGCCCTGGAGACCCACCAGATCCATCGCCGCCTTGATACCGGCGGGCCCAAGCGCGCCGCCGATGTCGGTGGCAATGGGCGCGAGCTTCACCTGCATGGCCGCCGCGTCGTCCACGCGGCCTGCACGCGCCGCGTCGAACATCAATCGCACCGCCGGTCCGGCGTAGAGTGCGATGGCGAGAATGGCGCCGGCCGCGCCGGCCTTGAGGGCGGGTGCCACCGTCGCGCCGCTGCCCGTGATCACGCGAAAGCTGTCGCTCTGCGCTTCGAGATACTGTGCCAGTACCGGCAGATTCCCCGCGCTGTCCTTCATGCCAATCACATTGGGGTGCTGCGCCATCTCGGCGACCAATGCCGGTGACAGCACCACGTGGGCATAGGCGGGCATGTTGTACAGCATCACCGGCAGCGGGCTTTCGTCGGCCACACGACGAAAATGCGCCAGCAAGGCCGCCTCGGTCATGCGCTTGAGGAAATAGTGCGGTGAGATCACCAGCGCCGCGGTCGCGCCAATCGACTTGGCATCGTGCGCGCGCGAGAGCGTCTGCCGGGTGCTTTCCGATCCCACGCCGGCCAGCAGCCACTTGTTCGCGGGAATGCGCTCACGCGCCCACTCGAGCAGCGTGCGTCGGTCTGCGTCGTCAAGCAGCGCGGATTCGCCACTCGATCCGGCCACCAGCACGCCGTCGACGCCGTGCGAGAGGTGCGCGTCGAGATTGGCACGGAACGCGACCCCATCGAGGTCGCCGTTGGCATGGAACGTCGAAACGGCGGGCTCCATCAGGCCGCCAAGCGTGAGTGCAGTCATGCCTCCAATCTATCGCCGCGGGCGCGAGAGGAGATACCATGCCGCCACCTCCGTTCTTCGCGGTTATCCCCCGAAGAGACT
>JAGNMU010000358.1 GCA_017991005.1 Gemmatimonadaceae bacterium
GTAGTAGAGCGTCTCACCGTCCTTGCTGACGAGCGCGTCGCTGAGCGCCGACGAATGAATCGTGAGGCGCGCTTTGCGGTTCTCGATGCCGTCGAGATCGATGACGA
Organism: Gemmatimonadaceae bacterium; assembly: GCA_017991005.1. Classification (GTDB taxonomy): domain Bacteria; phylum Gemmatimonadota; class Gemmatimonadetes; order Gemmatimonadales; family Gemmatimonadaceae; genus Gemmatimonas. Next base: position 108 of record JAGNMU010000358.1, read on the forward strand.
TCTCTTTCCGAACAGTGGCCGGCTTCGTCGGCGTCGAGTCGGCGGCGGCTTTCGACGTGTCGGGCTTCGGACGACCGGTCAGCGAGTCGAGCTCCTTCGCGAGCGCGAAGTCGTCTTTGCTCAAGCGCGATTTCTCCCACGCGTCGCGGTCGAAGAACATCGCGTAAACGTCTTGCTGCCCGCCGCCGCTTTGCGCGACCGACTTGAGACCGTCGCGGTTGGAGAACCACAACATGGCTTTGCCGTCGAGAATCCACTTGGCGCGGGCGTCGTTGAAACCGCTCTGGGTGAGATTCACGGTCTGACCGGTGCCGTCGGCCTTCACCAGACCAACTTCACCCGGCGCGATGCCGGGGACGTCGAGGTTGAACAGAATCCACTTCGAGTCGGGACTCCACTGAAAGTAGTGCTCGCCGCCGAAGATCTCCTTCTCCGTGAGGAGCGTGCGCGATTGTTTGGTCGCGATGTTGTAGACGCGCAGCGTGTTGCGGTCTTCGGTGAAGGCGATCTCTTTGCCGTCGGGTGAATACTTCGGCTGTGCGTTCTGCTTCTCGTTGGAGACGATCGGCGTTTCCGTCACGACCGTCGACGCGTAGAAATACGGCTCCGCGGCGCGTTGGCGACGCGCTTCGTAAATCGCCCACTTGCCACCGCGCTCGCTCGCGTACGTCAGCGTCTTTCCGTCGGGTGAGAACTCGACGCCGGTCTCGTTCTCGGGCGTACTCGTGATGCGCTTCGTGCCGCCGCCATCGGCCCCCGCGACGAACACGTCGCCGCGGAAGGTGAACGCGACTTCCTTGCCGTTTGGGCTGACCGAGAGACCGGACGCGCCGTTGTTCACCGCCATGATGCGTTCGTTGTTCGCCTTGGTATCGCCCATGACGGTAATCGGAATCTGTTTCGGCGATCCGCCGGCCGGCATCGTGTAGATGTGGCCATCGAATCCGAACGACATCGTGCCGTTGTCGGCGACGGTGAGGAAACGCACCGGCACCTGCTTGAACGACGTCAGCTGCTGCGACGGGCCGCCGTCGACGCTCATCTTGTGAACGTTGAAGTTGCCGCTCTCCTCGCTCAGGTAGACGAATGCCTTGTCGCTGTCGACGAAGACGGGCCCGCGATCTTCACCGGCGAACGTCGTGAGCTTCTTGTGTGTGCCGGCTCTCGAGTCGTAGATCCAGATGTCGCGCGCGATCGCTGACGTATGATGTTTGCGCCAGGTGTTCTCGCCGCCCTTCTTGTCCTGATAGATCAAGAACTGGCCATTCTTGCTCGGCCTCACCTCTTCGGCGGGCGTTGTGAGCAGCTGAATCGGACGACCACCTGTGGCAGGCACTTGATAGAGCTCCGGCTGCGAGCCCGTCGGGTACTGTCGATTGCTGGCCGCGTCGCCGCGCGCCGCGCCGAAGATGATGCTCTTGTCGTCGGCGCTGAAACTGTACGGCGTTTCACTCGCCGAGTGGAACGTGATGCGCTTTGGTTCGCCCCCGTCGGCTGCCACGACGAAGATGTCGAGATTGCCATACCGATCCGACGCGAACGCGATCTGCTTGCCGTCATGGCTCCACACCGGCATGTAGTCTTCCGCCGGATGCGTCGTCAACGCGATCGCCTGGCCGCCGGTCGACGCGACGCGGTAGAGGTCACCTTTGTAGGTGAAGACGATGCTGCGCCCGTCGGGCGAAATGGCGGGATAACGCATCCAGCTAGCACCGGTTGCCGAGGTCGCGGGCGACTGGGCGAGCGCGGCGGGCGCGGCAAAAAGTGCCGCGCCGAGTAGTGAGAGGACGGAAGCCTTCATATAGGGCAGCGTTGGCGGGAAGTGGAGCGGTGCAGAATTCTCAAGTGTACGGCGTGGTCGAAACCGGCGCCACGGCGGCGCGACATCAACGCGCTCACGACGCTGGCGTCACCGCGCGCACGACATAAAACTGCTCCTGACGCGGTCGGAAGAACCGATACCCGTTTTCCGTCAGATACGCGCAGTCTTCGAACATGATGAACAGTTTCTTGCCGCCCCACTCTGGCACGGGCGTGGCGGCGTTGAGTTCGATGCTCTGATACGAACCGAGTCGGAGGCGCGCGTTGAGCGCGGTGGTGTCACTGCGCAGCGGGCTCCGGAAGTCGATGCTGGTGCCCAGTCCGTGACCGTGATTGCCGAGCGGGTGTGAGTAGATCATCGCTTCGATGCCTTGCGTCTTCATTTCGGCCATCGTGCCGGTGAAGACGGTGCCGCCCGTGCGTCCGGGGCGCGCCTGACGGAGCATGAGCGCGTCCTGCAGCGCGTTGGCATTGCGCATGGCGGCTTTGAGGCCCGCGGGTGCGTCGCGTTCACCGGGCTTCATGATGTAGGCCATCTTTTGCCAGTCGGTGTCGAAGCCCATGTAGCTGATGCCGAAGTCGATGTGCACCACGTCGCCGGGCTGCAGGACGGTGCTTTCGGGTGCAACGGCCAGGAACCCGCGCGACGTTGCGACCTCGCCAGCAGCGCGCTGGACACGCAGATCGGGCTGGAACCAGGTGCGCACACCGGCCGCGCCCAGCATGTCGTATAATGCGCGACGCACGTCGCCGACCGTGGTGGTGCCGGGTGTGATGACGTCGTTGGAGAGTGCACGCTTCACGATGGCTTCTGTGACCGCGACCGCTGCCGTGTAGTGCGGCATCTCGTCGGGCAACCGCGTGTCGAGATACTCCTGCACGAGATCGGCCGCGCTCACGAACGTCGATTCGGCGGCGGGACCGAGCGTTTCAGCGAGGAAGCGATACGCATCGTAGCCCAGGCCGCGCGTCTGGCCGCGTGTGCCGCGAATGCCAAGGCCGATGGTGGCCGGCTTGTATTGCTGATACAGGTCGCGCAACGTCGCGGCGGGCGGCCGCGGTTCGGTGAACGGCGCGTCGAAGAAACGGGCGAGGTTTTCCTCGGTGTAGCCGGTGATGGCGAACTTCTTGAGACCGTCTGCACCGGCGTCGATGAACACGAAGATATCGCGGTTGCCGGTGTACGGGCGCGGCGGTGCCACGAACGGCAGTACCGGATCGTCGTGAAACTCCTCGTTCACCACGATCCACATGCCGAGGTTGTAGCGGCGCATCATGGGGAGCAGCAGCGCGTGCTTTTTCGTGAGCCACGATTCACGGACGGCGATCTGCTGCGACCATGGCAACAGCGAGTCGGCTTGTGGTACGCGATAGGGACGCGACGTGCGCGCGGCGGGGCGCGTCTGCGCTGCGAGCGTCGAGGCGGTGCATGTCGACGCGGTGAACGCGCACATGGTGACAGCGAGCGCAAGGAGCGCGCGTGCCGCCCGAATCGGGATGAGAGTCATGCCAGTCAAGCTACTTCCGTTTACGGATCGGTTCACGGAACGGTTCACGGGTCCACGCTCCCTTGCAGGTTGTACCGAATCACACCAGCGTGCGGCGACGTTGGGTTACGCTCGGCCGCATACACGTCGCCCGCCGGCATGGGGAGCGTGCGCAGCACCGCATCAAGTTGCGCGTGATCGGCCGGCGTGAGTGAGAGTCCAAGCGTCGCCACTGTACGCTGTGCACTGGCCTCGCTGCGAAAACCCACGATGACGGCCCCGACCGCAGGCTGGTCGAGCACCCACCGCTGCGCCACGTTGGCGATGCCCACCGCATGACGCGCGGCGATGTCGGCCAGCACGTCGAGCACCGTCTGCAGCGCGGACCAGCCGCCGCAATCGTCGATCACCAAGCGGTACTTGATCAGCGAACGGTTCTCGAGCGTGCCTGTCGGCGCATCAGTACCGCGCCACACGTCGCCCAGGAAACCGCCCGCGACGGAACCGTAACAGAGCAGCCGCATGCCGCGTGCCGTCGCGAGTGGGGCGAGCCGTGCGGCCGGTCGTCGATCGAGCACCGAGTATTGCACCTGCGTGGCCACCAGCGGGATGCCCCCATCGAGCAGCGCCTGTGTGTGCGCGGTGTCCGTGTTGGTGAGTGCGAGATGGCGGATCTTGCCGTCGCGGCGCAGGTCGTCGAGGAATCCGGCCACCTCGAGCATGCCCGGCACCTCGTAGCGCCACCAGTGAAACTGCACCAGGTCGAGCACGTCGGTACGCAGGCGGGCGAGTGAGCGGTCGATCACCCGTGTGACCGATGTGCGATTGACGTGCGCCAGCGCTTCACGATCGGGTACGAACTTGGTGTGCACCTGCACGCGCCGTCCCGGTCGTGCGGCACGATAGTCGCCGATGAGTGATTCGACGCCGGTGTAGATGTCGGCGCAGTCGAGCGTGTCGCAGCCGTGCGCGGACAGGAGATCCCACGCGGCGAACAACACATCGCTATCGATTGCGCGCGCTGAGTGACCCTCGGAGAGCTGCCAGGCGCCGGCGATGATGGGCGGCACCGTGTAGTCTGCCGACAGTGCGCGCCGATCGTCCGAACTACGCTGCGTAGTGTCGGTCACGGGAGCGACTCGCCGCTTTCCTCAGAGTGACGCAGCGTGCGGGTGCCGGTGCGCGAGATGCGGAAGACGGCCCCACAGTGCACATCGGGACAGGCGATGTCGGCGTCGGTGGTCATCCAGTCGTTGGGGTGCGTGGGGCGCTGCTTGGCGGGGAGCAGCGGCAGCAGCGCGGCCATGGCGTAGAGCGGAAAGCCTTGGCCCGCGGGCATGGTGATAGTGCCCGACGTGACCTCGAAGTAGTCGCCGATGTGCTCGTGACACATCATGCGGCCTCGATTGGCCACCACCTCCACCTTGAGGTCGTACAGCGTGAATTCGTCGTGCGCGCTCATGGCG
>JAGNMU010000359.1 GCA_017991005.1 Gemmatimonadaceae bacterium
CGAGAACGCCGTGCCCGATCCAATGCTGCCATCGCGATTGCTGGTCCACTGCAGCGCGGTGCCAGTGAGCGTTCCCTGCTCCGGATCCGTTCCCGTGCCTGCAAACGACACGCTCGTGCCCTGCACGACACTCGTGTTGTTGGTCGGCGCCGTGATGGCCGCGACCGGCGGCTGATTGCCACCGACCGGAACCAGCTGCAGCAGTCTGTTCGGCGAACCCGTGCCGGGAGCGCTGACGCGACCCAGTGACGACGCGTTCACCATCGCCGACGACACCTGTGCCACGGTGGCCGTCGGGTTGCTCTCGAGGTACAGCGCCGCCACACCGGCCACATGGGGTGACGCCATCGACGTGCCGCTCAACACGGCCGTGGCGTTGTCGTTCGTGAGGTACGACGACGTGATGCTGGAGCCCGGTGCGAACAGGTCGACGCAACTGCCGTAGTTGGAAAAACTCGAGCGGGCATCGCTGGTGGTGGTCGACGCGACCGTCAGCGCGGCCGGCGCGCTGGCGGGCGAGACGGCGCATGCGTCGGCGTTGTCGTTGCCCGCAGCGACCGCGAACACGATACCGGCGTTGGCCGCGTTGGTGAGGGCATCGTTGAGCGCCTGCGAGTAGACGCCACCCAGACTCAAGTTGGCGACCGCCGGACGGACCGCGTTCAGGCGCACCCAGTCGATGCCGGCAATGACGGTGGAGGTGGTGCCATTGCCGCCGCAGTCGAGCACTTTGACACCGCGCAACTGTACCTGCTTGGCCACCCCGTACGTGCTGCCACCAACGGTGCCGCTCACGTGGGTGCCGTGCCCGTCACAGTCGGAAAAGACGCCGTCGCCTGTGGTATTGAGCACCATCTGCGCGCGTCCGCCAAACTGCGTATGTGTGGTGCGAATGCCCGTGTCGATGATGTACACGGTCACGCCGGTGCCGGTCGTCGAATAGGTGTAGCTGTTGTTGAGTGGCAGCAGCGGCTGGTCAATGCGATCGAGTCCCCATGTCGCAGGACTCTGCGTCGTCGATGCGCGCATCGGCGCATCTTCTTCGACGTATGCCACCTCGGGACGCTGTCCCATCGCGAGCGCCGCCTCACTGGTCATCTTCGCCGCAAAGCCCTGAATCGCCGCGCTGTACGTGTGCTCGAGCGTACCACCGGCCGCAGCGACCATGGTGCGACTTGTGGCCGACGCACTCACCGTGCCTGGTCGAAAGACGACGATGTAGGTCTTCTGCTGCACGCTCGCGCTCACGTCGATTTCGCGCCGCGCCTCACTGGGCGTTGTGGTGGGCGAATCCTGACAGCTGGCGAGCAGGAAAGTGGAGAACAAAGCGAGTGACAGCTTCGACCGCATAACGCGCGTTCCGTGTCGAGAAGGGAAGTGATCAAACCGGGGGCGACGACGTGCCCAACCGCATGCGCATGAAGGCATTTTGGGAGTGGACAATCAGAGTTAGCGCACCGGTCGCGTTTCGGTAACTGGTCCCTTTGTGACGAATGCACAGTCGAGCGAGCACAGCGGTGCGTGCGCGCCGATGCCGCCGACGCCGCCGACGTCACGTCGCTCGGGCTGCGATCCACGACGTTCGCCCAGCGCGACGGCGACACGCCGCGTTACTCTTTCTGCCAGCCGTGCCCGGCACACTCGGGCCGGCGCGCCGGTCCTGTATCGCGAATCGCCCTCCTTTCGACCTCCCCATGCGCTCCAACAGACTTCTTCTCACCGCGGCCGGACTCGCGCTGGCCGCCTGCGCCAAGCCGGCCGCCACGCCGGCGCCGACTCCGGCTGTCCCCGCCAACACCACGCCTGCCGGCGGCGCCGGTCGTGGCGGTGGTGCTCCCGGTGGCGGCGCCCCCGGTGGTGGTGCAGGAGGCGCCGCACAGCCCGGCGCCCAGGGCGGTGGCAATGCGGCGCAGGATCCGCAGCCGCGTCCCTACGCGACCGTCGTCACGTCGCGCGCCGTCACCAAGAGCGGCGTCTTCAAGGTGCACAGCGTCGGCAGCCGTTTGTACTTCGAAATTCCGCGCGCCGAGCTGGGCAAAGATTTTGTCATTGTCACCACGCTCGCCGGCACGCCGGATGAAATCGGGATTCGCGGCACGCAGGGCGGCAACAACCTCGTGCGCTTTGAACGCCGCGACAACCGCATTTTCGTGCGTGAAGCTGACTATCGCGACATCATCGCGGACACCGCCGCGTCACAGAAGCGCGCGGCGGAACTCATCGGCGTCACGAAGATCCTCGCGGCGCTCAACATCGAAGCCTACGGTCCCGATAGTGCGGCCGTGGTCGAAGTCACGCGCATGTTCACCGGCGGGGTGCCGGAGTACACGGCCCTGGGCCGTCGCGCCACCGTCGACGCGGCACGCAGTTATGTCGAACGGTTTGCGGCCTACTCGCGCAATGTGAACGTGACCGCCGTGCAGAGCTTCACGCCGCAAGGTGGGGCTCCGGGTGGCGGCGGGGGTGGCGGCGGTGCCGCCGCGGCCGCCACGGCGCCAACGACCGAGAAGTACACCTTCTCCATCGCCAAGCTGCCCGATGTGCCGATGCAGCCGCGTTTGCTCGACGATCGCGTGGGCTACTTTGGCGTGCAGCAGCGTGATTTCTCCGGCGCCACACAGCGCGTCGAAACCAGGCGCTTCATCTCCCGCTGGCGCCTCGAGTGCTCCGACCGCAAAGTCGGCAATCTCTGCGTGCCGGTGAAGCCCATCACGTACTACCTCGATCCCGCGACGCCGGCCTGGCTCAAGCCCTGGATCAAGAAGGGTATCGAAGACTGGCAGCCCGCCTTCGAAGCCGCGGGCTTCTACAAGGGCATCGTGGCCGCCGAGCCGCCGGCCAACGATCCGGACTTCTCGGGCGAAGACGCCACCGTCGCGATGGTGCGCTGGCTGCCGTCAGCCACCGAAAACGCGGTCGGTCCCAGCCTCAAGGATCCCCGCACCGGTGAGATCATCGACGCCGACGTCCAGACGTACCTGAACGTCATGAACCTCACGCGGTCGTGGTACTTCACGCAGGTCGGCCCGCTCGACAAGCGCGCACAGAAGTTGCCGTTCCCCGACTCGCTGACGGGACGCCTGCTCGAGTACGTAACGGCACACGAAGTGGGACATACGCTGGGCTTTCCGCACAATTTCAAAGCCAGCTCGATGTATCCGGTGGATTCCGTACGCTCGAAGACGTGGGTCGCCAAGATGGGCCACACGCCGACGCTCATGGACTACGCGCGGTACAACTACGTGGCGCAGCCCGAAGACGGCATCGCCCTCGATGATCTCATCCCCAAGGTCGGACCGTACGACAAGTACGCAGTGATGTGGGGCTACTCGCCGATTCCCGGCGCCAAGTCGCCCGAAGCGGAAAAGCCGACGCTCGACAAGTGGGCCCGGATGCAGGACACGATTCCCTGGTACCGCTTTGCCAACGACGGCGGTGCCGGCGGCGCGGACCCGGGTGAACAGTCCGAAGCGATCGGCGACGCCGACGCGGTCAAGGCGACGACGCTCGGCATCAAGAACCTCAAGCGTGTCATGGCCATGCTGGAATCGGCGACGGCCTGGAAGGAAGGCGACACGTTCGACAATCTCGAGGAGCTCTACGGCCGCACCGTCGGCCAGTGGGCCACCGAGATGGGACACGTCGCCCGCATCATCGGCGCCGAATACAAGCAGGAGAAGATGGTCGGCCAGTCCGGTCCCGTGTGGCGGAACGTCGAACCGAAGCGCCAGAAGGACGCGCTGCAGTTCCTGCTCGACAACGCCTACACCACGCCCACGTGGCTGCTCGATGAGTCCATCCTGCGCAAACTCGAAGCGAGTGGCAGTCTCAATCGCGTCGGCAATGCACAGGCGCGTTCTCTGTCATCCGTGGTGAGCAACGATCGGCTGGCCCGCATGATCGAACTCGAAGCGCTGGCCAAGAACAAGAGCGACGTGTATCCGGTGGCGGATATGCTGGCCGACCTGCGCAAGGGTCTCTGGAAAGAGATCGACGCGGGCGCCCCGATTGACGCGTTCCGTCGGCGCCTGCAGCGCCTGTATCTCGAAGCGATGGCCGCGAAGATCAATCCGCCTGCCGCTCCGGCGGGCGCGGGCGGCGGTGGTGGCGGCCCGGGTGCCGCAGCACCGGTGTCCACGGCGGACTTCCGCCCGATTCTCAAGAGCGAGATGCGCGCACTTGATGCAGATCTCGCCTCGGCGATCGCCAAAACCTCCGATCGCATGAGCCGCGCGCACCTCGAAGACGCGCGCGATCAGATTCGCAAAATGCTCGACCCGAAGGACTGAGGTTTCTGAGGGTTAGAGGAGCGGGGCGGGTCGGGGAGCCCTACCGCCAACGAGCATTCCTTCGCTGCGCGCGTTGCGCTGCGCTCGGAACGAGTCGTTGGCGGTAGGGCTCACCGACCCGCCCCGCCGTCGTATGCGCCAACGCCTGTGATCGGACAGCGCGTGCACACACCCACGTCGACGTGGTGCGCGCATCTCTGCTCCCTCCCGCACCAAGGCCGCTACGGCTGACGGGGCCTGGGGCACTGGGCCGACGACTCGTTCCGAGCGCCGTGTCTCGCGCGAAGCGCGAGGCACCAGCGAAGGAATGCTCGTCGGCCCAGTGTCCCAGGCCCCGTCAGCCGTCCGCACCGAACCGAACCGTGCGAACGTGGATCGAGGTCAGCTCACCACTCGACCAACCCCACGATCTTGTCGCGGATCATGATGGTGCGGTCGGGAACGATCGTGCCTGGTGCGAGATGTGACCCATCGATATACGCGCGCACGCCGATGGTGACATTCGCGCCGATCTTGGAGCGGAAGACCACCGCCCAGTCTTTCACGGTCACGTTGTCACCCACGCGCGTGACCTCGTGCG
>JAGNMU010000360.1 GCA_017991005.1 Gemmatimonadaceae bacterium
CGGACAACGGCTAAGCTGTCGGTTGTCAGTGTGAGTTGTGAGTTGTCAGTGACTACTGATAACTGCTTACTGCGACTGACGACCCGAAACTCAGCTGTTGTCTGACCACTGAAAAACTGACAACCGAGTAAGTGACACGTGTTCCCCCCGGGCGCGCTCCACTCTTTGCGTTACGCGCGCGTGCTCAGTCCATCCACCAACGACGTGCGGTACGCCTTGAGCGCCGGCACAAAACCAATCAGAATGCCGGCCGCGAGCACCACTCCGATATACATCCACTCGGTCGAGCCGAGCGGGCGAATGGCGAGATGCAAACCGAAACGTTGCTCGATCGGCTGCTGGCCGAGGATCAGCATGGCATAGACCAGTGCCACGCCGATTACACACCCGAGCAGCGAGAGCAGTCCCGATTCAAGGACCAGCAGCGAGACAATCGTGCGCGGCCCGGCGCCAATGGCCCGGAAAATGGCCATCTCTCGACGGCGTGCTTCCAGCGATGAGTAGAGCGCGACCAGCATGCCGGTGAGTCCAATCGCCACCGCAAAGATGGCGACCACACGCAGGCCAACCTCGGCGCTGCCGATGTTCTGCCACAGTTCACTCAGTGCAACGCCTGGAATCACTGCGGTCAGCGGTTCGACGAGGTCCGTGTTCATTTCGCGCTGGACCATCAGCGCTTCGAACCGGTTCTTCGTGCCGATCAGAAATGAGGTGAGCGGAAAGTCCGTTTCCAACATCGGAAACATGACGGAGCGCGCCGGTTCTGCAGCGGGAGCCGGGGCGGCAGCTTGTCGCGCGGCTGTCGATGATGGTGTGCGCCGCGCCGTCGCAGTTGGTGTCGAGACGGTTGGCGGCTCGGCGCCTGGCATCACCATCGGCGTGCCCGGTGGCGGCGACGCACCTGGCATCACCATCGGCGTGCCTGGTGGCGGCGACGCGCCCGGCATCACCATCGGCGTGCCTGGTGGCGGCGACGCACCTGGCATCACCATCGGCGTGCCTGGTGGCGGCGACGCGCCCGGCATGGCGGCGGGAACGTCGGGCTTCGTCTTCGTATCCGGTGTCGCCACCTTCTCCGCCGCCTTCGCAGCCGTCTTCGCGACTGCTGGACTCTCTTCGCCTTCGTGCATCGCTTCGATGCCTTCCAGCGTCACGAAGATCGAACGGTCGATGGGCGTGAACGTGCGGCCAAGGATGCCGACGACATGAAACGGGTGGGCCTCGTGACTGCTGGTGCCGATATCGCGAAGACCGTGCACCACCACGACCGGACTGCCAATCGTGTACTTGAGGCGCTCGGCCACTTCGCTGCCAATCACCACGTCGGAATCACTCGCCGCGGCACGACCCTGCACGAACGTGATCGTGCCATCCTGCCGGAAGCGGTACCGTGTGTAGAACTCTTCGGTGGTGCCAACCACGCGATAGCCTCGATGACTGTCGCCCAGCGCAAATGGAACCGCCCATTTGACGGCCGGGTGCGCTTTCCAGCGCTCGAATGTCTCGAGTTTGACCGTGCCGTTGGGGCTACCGATCCCAAAGACGGTACTGAGCAGCACCTGCAAGGTGCCGCCGCGCGCGCCCACGATCAGATCGACGCCGCGAATCGTGCCGGCAAAACTTTCACGAACGCCGGCACGCACATGTTCGATGCCCACCAGCAGCGTCACGCTCAGCGCAATCGACGCAACGGTCAGCGAGGTGGTGAGCACGCGACTGCGAAGCGAGCGCAGTGCCAGGCGCGGAATCAACATGACGGGACCCCATCAACGACGGCCCAGCGCGCCCTCATCTCGGCACCGGTATCGCGCTCAGTCACGGGATGACCTCACCGCCGCGCGGTTGATCTCACCCAACTCGACGGTGCGGGAAAAGAGCGGCATCAGCGTGTGGTCGTGACTGACAAAAATCAGCGTGGCCCCCGCGTGGCGACACGACGCAAAGAGCAACTGCAAGAACTGCTCTCGCCGGTCGGTGTCGAGTGCCGAGGTGGGCTCGTCGGCGATGATCACTTCCGGTGCGCCGATGAGCGCACGTGCGGCCGCGACGCGTTGCTGCTGCCCCACCGACAGTTCGCCGATCGGCGCGTCGAGCAGATCACCGATATCGAGCTGACCCGCGATGTCGGCCACCGCCGCATCAAGCGACATGGTGCCCAGCCGCGCACGACGATGTCCGTCGAGCCGGATCGGCAGCAGGATATTTTCGCGGACCGGCAGGTACGGGATCAGATTGAACATCTGAAAGACATAGCCCAGATGGCGCGCCCGAAACGCATCGCGGGCACCGCTCGAGAGCGTGCTGAAGTCGGAGCCGAGCACTTTGACGGCACCGCTCGAGGCCTGAAGCACACCCGCAAGAAGACCGAGCAGCGTGGTCTTGCCACTGCCGCTCGGTCCATGGAGAAAGACCGTCTCGCCGCGATCGATCAGCAAGTGATCGATGGCCAGCACATCGCGACCGGACCGATAGGCGAAACGGAGTTGCGAGAGTTCGACGGCCGGCGTGCCAGCCGGCATCGCGGTCATTTCGCCGAGTAGGGCTCGACCTTCATCCCTTCCAGCTGATATCCGACCGTGCCGTAGGGGCTCTCCACCGACGAGATCTTCAGACGGCCCGACATCCACACGGCGTCAAAGAGGTTGAGCTTGACGGCTTTCCGTCCAGCCATGCCGACCATCACGATCTGATTTGGCGGCGGTGGCGGGGTGTGCACGCAGGCGCCGTAGTACGGAACCAGCAGAAACTCCGCCCCCTCTTCCTGGAAGTCGTCGAGCGGAACCACGAAGCCGGGAATGCGCACCAACTTGCCCTCGAGCTTCTTGAGCGTGTCGGTCGCCTTGCCGTTGGCGTAGTCGAGTCCGGCCAGCACACGCCAATCGATATTCACGGCTTCTTCGGCCGGTGCCGTGCCGACCGTGGTCTTGGCCACCGCCGACTTCGTGACCGGCGGCGTGACTCGCGTGGGATTGGGCAGCGCCGCGGTGGTCACACCGACCAGCGCGACAATCCCGGCAAGGGACGCTACAGAAAGGAGACGACGGGACATGGGCAGGCTCGGAAAGCGGAACGGGCGGGATGGATCCCGTGAAAGATACGCGAAAGCAAGGGAAACGCTGGGTCGCCGCGGACCTGAACACGCGGAAAGTGCGCGCTTTCGTACCCGGCGGCCACATGCCGGTGCCGCGTCGTTCGTATATTCCCCGTTCCCATCTGCCGTCGTCTGCCACCAGCCCATGAGCCGCGCCGAGATCACCACGCCGGAAGGTCTGCCCGAAGAGAGCGGCGTTGAACTGTCGCTTCGTCCGCAGCGGCTTGCCGAGTTCATTGGGCAGCAGAAGGTCAAGGAGAGTCTGGGAATCGCCATCGATGCCGCCAAGGCGCGTCGCGAGCCACTCGACCACATCCTGTTTTTTGGTCCCCCAGGGCTGGGCAAGACCACCCTGGCCGACCTGATCGCGCGCGAGCTGGCCGTCAATGTCGCCATGACCTCGGGCCCGGCCTTGGAAAAGCCCGGTGACCTGGTGGGTCCGCTGACGAATCTGCGCGAAGGGGATGTGCTGTTCATCGACGAAATCCATCGACTCCGGCCGGTGATCGAAGAGTTCCTCTATCCGGCGATGGAGGACTACCGCATCGATATTCGGCTGTCGGAAGGACCGAAGGCGCAGACGGTGACGATGAACATCGAGCGATTCACGCTCGTGGGGGCGACGACGCGTCTGGGCATGCTCACGGCGCCGCTACGGGCGCGGTTTGGCCTGATCCACCAACTGGCGTTTTATCCGGTCGACGAGCTGGAGATCATCGTGCGCCGCACCGCTGACGTGCTGCGAGTGGAGATGGATGCGGCGGGCGCGCACGAAATCGCCAAACGTTCCCGGGGCACACCGCGCGTGGCCAACCGCCTCCTGCGCCGGGTGCGCGACTACGCGCAGGTGCGCGCCAACGGGCGGATTACACTTGCCGTCGCACAGGCAGCGCTGGCGCTGCTCGACGTCGATCATTTTGGACTCGACGACATGGACAGTCGCCTGCTGCGCGCGATCATCGAAAAGTTTGACGGCGGCCCGGTTGGATTGGGCACTATCGCCGCCGCCATCGGCGAAGACGCCGGCACCATTGAAGAAGTCTACGAGCCCTATCTGGTGCAAAACGGATTCCTGCAGCGCACACCGCGGGGACGAATCGCGACGGCGCACGCCTATCGCCATCTCGGATTTGTCCCGCCGGCGGGGTCGGCGGAACAAGCCGGTCTGTTCTGACGTATCTTCGTCGTCGCGCACGGCCCCGGATTTCCGGTTCAATCGTTTAGTCTATTTCCAATGTTCGCCTCACTGCTTCCGTTTCGGTTCGCACGCCGCCGTATTGTGGAGGCGCTGACGCTTGCGTCGCTTGGCCTGTCCGCCGGGACGGCGATCCGCGCCGGCGCACAGGAGATTCCGGCGTCGCGTCCCGCGCCGTCGATCGCCTCGCTGGCCGACTCCATCGCGACACAGGGAGATTCGACGCGCGCGTACGCGATGCTCGACTCGGCAGTGCGTGCCAATCGCCGCGACGGGGCCGCGTGGTACCAGTTCGGCCTGCTCAACTGGAATTTTGCCAAGAGCAAACGGCGTCCCGGATTCATCGGCGATCCGCAGGTCATTCGCTGGCTGCGCGCCGCCGACACGGCGCTCCGCCTGGCCACGCAGCTGGCGCCGGACAGTGCGCGGTACTGGCTGTCGCTGAGCAAGTTCAACCTGACGTCCGGGGTGGCGACTATGCAATTCGCCGCGGCGGGCGAGGTGGACAATGCGCTGACCGCCGCGGCGAATTGCATGGTCGCCACCCCGGACGTCAGGTTGAACTTGCTC
>JAGNMU010000361.1 GCA_017991005.1 Gemmatimonadaceae bacterium
TCATGAACGGAAAACGTCACAAAGTCCGAGTGCATGGGCGTGATGCACCGTTTCGATTGCACTGCGGATGGCTGTCGTGCCTGCTCGGCATTCTGCTGCTCACCGCGTGCCAGGGTGATTCCGGAACTGCGCCCACCACACCCTCGAGCACCAAGTTTTCGGCCGCTGCTGCCTCCGGACATGCCTCCTGCGGGCTGACCACGGACGGGGTGGTCTACTGCTGGGGCGACGTCTCACTCGGGCTTGATCTCGTTGGCACGTCAGTGTCGAATACGCCGGTTCGTTTCGACAGGCAAGGCGCTCTTCGATTTGCCAGCCTCTCCGTTGGGGGCACGCATATCTGCGGACTCACGGCGGAGGGTACTGCCTTCTGTTGGGGCGACAACACCGCCGGACAGCTCGGCGATGGCACCAACACGAGTTCGTACGCGCCAGTGGCGGTGGTTGGTGGACATACGTTCGGCATGCTCTCGGCCGGCGGCGTACATACGTGCGGTCTCACACTCGCCGGCGCCGTCTACTGTTGGGGCGCGCATCCCGGCGACGGCGTGCCGGGTTATCACAAGAACAGCGCGCCCGTGTCCATTGTGGGAGGACGAACGTACATCGCCGTGTCAGCCGGCGTACAGCACGCCTGCGCGACGGCGACGACAGGCGACGTGTACTGCTGGGGCGACAATCAGGGCGGCCAATTGGGAGACGGCACGGGCTCCTACATCGAGCGCACGACGCCGGTGCGCGCGCTCGGGGGCGTCGCGTTTGCCAGCGTCTCATCGGGCGGAGTGCATACGTGTGCGCTGACCGCTGATGGTACGGCGTATTGCTGGGGCAACAACACCTTCGGTCGCGTTGGCTCAGGCCTGCCGATCACCGCGCTCACGCCGCAACAGGTCGCGACCAACGTACGGTTCTCGTCGATCGTGGCCGGCGCGCAGCATACGTGCGCGATTGCGCTGAGTGGCGGTGCCTATTGCTGGGGCTACAACATCCAGGGGCAGGGCGGTACCGGTACGACCAACAGCGAGATCGTCGCACCCACCGCCGTGAGCGGCAACCGGCCGATGAAGTGGCTCGCGCTCGGGCACAACCACACCTGCGGCATCACCGTCGATGGCATTGCGTATTGCTGGGGATTGAACGCGAACGGGCAATTGGGCGATGGCACCACGACGGATCGACGTCAGCCGTCGCTTGTGGCGCGACCGTAGAGGGATGGACATCGGTCCCGCTTCAGATCACGCCCTCAGTCGACGGTGTTCGCGACCGGAGGCATATTGTGCGTGGCCCTGCTTGCTGTTGTCACTGGGCTGCGACGGTCACCACTGACTTGCGCTGACTGACGCCCACGGAGACATGTGATGCACGCCGATACGCAGCAGTACAACGCAGAGCAGGAGACAGATCACCAGGCCGTGTGTAATCTGCTGGCACAAGAAATCGATACACACCTGCCGGCCGCCGAGAACAAAATCTGGCACGGGCACCCCGTGTGGTTTCTCGACGGCAACCCCATTGTCGGGTACAGCAAACAGAAAGCCGGTATCCGGTTGATGTTCTGGAGCGGCGCCGATTTCGGCGAAGACGCGCTCAACGTCGTGGGCAAGAAGTTCAAGGACGCCTCGGTGTTCTACAATGCCGTCTCGGAGATCAAGAAGACCGATCTCAAGCGATGGCTCACGAGCGCGCGGGAGATTCAGTGGGACTACAAGAACATCGTGAAGCGGAAAGGAAAGCTGGAGCGAATCACGTAACCGACGCGGGGGCGAGGCATCGACCGCGCACACAAGCGCTGCCGGGCAACCTGCCGAGTCTATCGACGGATGCGCTGCAACCAGATCAGATCGTCGTCGTCCGTGCGTGCCAGATAGGCCGCGCTGTTTCCGAATCCCACCAGTCGCGTGCGTTTAGGGAGTGTCACACGCTCCACCACGCGACCGGCGGCGTCGAAGACGTCGAACATCGGCGTCGAGTCGTTCCAGGCGCGCGTTCGTAGCACCCACACGCGGCCGTCGGGCGCCACCTGCACGGCGTTGGTCAGAAACGGTGGCTTCACGGCGGGCCAGGTCATGTCGGGATTCATCATCGCCTTGATTTCGGCGGACGACATCTTCGCTGCACCACCGGGCGACGCCTTCGCTCCGCCACTCGGCGGTGGCGGCGCGCCTTGCACTTTGACGAGAATGCCGCCCGGACGAATCTGCGAGCGAGTGAATGCATCCTTCTCCGCGTCAGTGACGGGAATGTTCGGCGTTGCGGCGACGGGTCCAACGGTGCGGTGACCATTGACCCCAATAAATTCGAGACGATACGGCGACGAGTGCACGATCACGATGCGACCGTCGCCAGTAATTGCGGCCGCATCGAGTGCCGCGAGCGGCAGATTCGTCGCCACGCGCATGAGTCCACCGCTCAATTGGGTGGCCGCCGAGATCTCGCCCTTGGGCAGCGACAGCGTGGCGACGGTGTCGATGCGACCGGACTTGCGATCGTAGCGCATGACATCGGCCACGCCCGAGGTGCCAGTGCGAAAATTGGCAGGTCGTCGTTCGGCAACCAGCAGCATGCGACCGTTGGCGTCGATGCCGATCAGATCGGCCGTCGACAGCGGGTTCTTTTCTCCCAGCGGCATCGTGGCGCCCGCTTTGCCATCCGGGTTGATGAACAGGACCCGATCGTTGCTGAAGTCGAGCATGATGATGGTGTCGCCCGGCAGCGCGTACAACTTGCCGGGACTGCCCCACTCGGCGGGCCCAGCGCCACTTCGTCCCACGGGCGTCGCCGCCCCCCGGGTCAGGTCGAGCAGTTGCAGCGTCTTTTCTCGATGATCAGCGACAATCACGCGTCCATCGCGCAATTCGCGAAGCCCGTAGACGGCGGTGAACGGATCGCGAGACTCCACGTCGACTTTGCCGATGGCGCGCGTGGGGACCGAGGGCCCAGTTTGCGCCGCGGCGGCACGCGGTGCCAACAACAGCGCGCAGGCAACGAGAGCAAGGTGACCTGGATGCGTGTACGTCATGCTGCGCCTCAAGTAGGTGGGACGTCGAGTCTGTGTGCCTTTCCCCGGCGAATCAAACGGTGCGCGCATGTCTTGCGTGTAGCCCATCACGTCGATCCGATGGGACCGCTACGGCAAGAAGCCCGGACGGGTTCGCGGTGGTGGCGTGCCATGCAGCTCGCGGAGCACGAGCCCGATGCGACTCGCCAGCGTGGTGTCGAGGCGCGCCACTCGGCGCTGCAGCAGCGGAAGCGCCGCCAGTATCGCGGGGGTGTCCAGCTTTTGGTCGGCGATGACGAGCAGCAGTTCTTCGAACCGGTCCGCGCCCACCACGCGGTCAGGCACACGCGACGACGGGGAAACCGTCAGGCTCCCCAAAATGTCGATCAGCACGTCGGGCAGCCGAGGGTCTACCGGCTGGGCCGCTCGCGCCATGGCGGCGCCGGCGCTCTGCCACACGGTATCGTCGCTGCGCAGGGCGGTGACGATCACATCGAACGCGTCTGCACGCCGAAGCACGTGTGAGACGGCGAGTCGGCTCGCCGCATTTCGCGGTTCGGCAGCCGCGATCAGCGTCGCGAGGTCGCTCTCTGGTGTCAGCTGCACGGCGTCCGCGAACTGCGCAAAGGCGTCGAGCCGTGTCGGCAGCTTCACAGGAGGGCGCTGCGTTGGAAATGCAACGTGATCCGGGCCCGCGGCACGTTGGTTTTCCAGCGCAATCAATTCGGCCGCTGTATCGCAGCGCACGTCGGCCGGCAGGTAGACGATCTCGTCTCGAGTGAGTCCGGCAGGGATGGGCCATCGATGCAAATCGCGTCGGCGGTAGACGATCCGCGGCCATCGAGCGAGCCACTCGAGGAGTTGGTCCGAGACGTCGTCGACAATGTGGGCCAACCAGACCGTGCCCGTGTGATGCCCGTCGTCGCCGACAACGTGCGTGCACGTGATGGTGCCGCAGCGCATGCAGGCGTGCACGCCTGCCCCGTGCACCAAGACCGACCGGTGCATGGCAGCGTCGCACTGGCACGCGACGGCGACATCGCCGAGGCTGGTTCCGGCAGGCGGATGCCGGACCGGGACCGCCGCCGCGCGCGGTTCGGTGGTCACACCACGAAACGGCGCGGTGGACTGTACAACCGCGGGTGTCACCTTCGCCGATGGCCCATTGGCATCGTCGGGCTCACCGAGCTCGAAGAACTCCCGCATCCGACCGTTTCGCGGTCCGGAAGTCGCGCTCAGGGCAAAGTGCAATCGCTCGCGTGTCCCGCGGAGCTCCCACTCGATCCACAGTTCCATGCGCGTCGTGTCGAGGCCCATGGCACGGATCGTCGCGGACGTACCTGCGGAATGTGTGTGTCCTCGCGCGTCGGTGAAATCCTGGAGGACACGCACCACGTGGTCCACGCGAAGGTGATCGATGGTTGCGGCCATGTGTCTCGCGGCTTACGGCACGAACGCCACAATACGCAGCGGCCCGCCGCTCCCGCCTTCGATCTTCATCGGCAACGCCATCACGTAACTCCCAACAGGCGGCAGTGCGGCCAGATTCGCCACGTTCTCAAAGCCCGGGATGTTCTTGCCGTACAGAATCACATGCGCACGAAAGTCGGCGGACTGGCCGTAGTCGATACTGGGCGTGTCGATACCGAGTGCGGCGATGGTGCGGTTGTCGGCGAGCCACCGCGCCGCTTCGGCGCTGACGCCGGGGAAATGCAATTGCGCGACGGCGTCGGGCCCGCCGAGCGCCGTGCCGAGGTACGCGGTGCGATCCTGATAGCGCGCGTCCCACCCCGTTCGCACCAGCAGAATGGTGCCTTTCGGAATCTGCCCGTGTT
>JAGNMU010000032.1:0-13690 GCA_017991005.1 Gemmatimonadaceae bacterium
GCACCGAAATCATCTCCAACAACCTGGCCAACGTGAACACGCCGGGTTTCAAGCGCAGTCGCGCCCACTTCGAAGATCTGCTGTATCAGACCGTCCAGGGTCAGCAGATTCTCGGCGATCCCGACGCCGAAACCGCGCCGGCGATTCAGGTTGGACGTGGCACGCGGTTGGCTGGTGTGCAACGCATGCATCAGCAGGGCCCGCTCGAGCAGACGAATCGCAATCTCGACATCGCGGTGGAAGGCGAGGGATTCTTCCAGGTACAGATGCCGTCGGGTGAAACGACGTACAGCCGTGACGGCAGCTTTCAGATCTCCGATCAGGGCGTGCTGGTCACGAGTGGCGGACAGACGTTGCAGCCGCCCATTCGTGTCCCGTCGGATGCCGCTGAACTGACCATCTCGAACACGGGCGTCGTGTCGGTGCGTCGCGGACAGGACATTCAGCCCACCGAAATCGGTCGCATTGAACTGGCGCGTTTTGCCAACCCGTCGGGATTGCTCGCACTCGGACAAAACCTGTATGCGCCCACCGCATCGTCGGGGCAGCCTGTTGTTGGCTTCCCGGCCGACGAAGGGATGGGGCGTCTGCAGCAGGGCAGTCTCGAGGGCAGCAACGTCGAAATCGTGCAGGAGATGGTGGAGATGATCAGCGCCATGCGCGCGTACGAGATCAACTCCAAAGCCATCAAGACGTCCGACGAGATGGGTCAGATCGCCAACAACATCACGCGCTGATGTTGCTGCGATTCGTGCTCCGCGCCGGCTGGACGGCGGTGCTCGCCACGCTGGCGGTGGTGTCTCCACTGTCCGCGCAGACGGCATCGACCCCGTCTGCGCCGTCGGCAACGCCTGGCATGGCGCGCGTCCGCGTGTCGGTTGCCACGCGCGCCTTGCAGCGTGGCGACACGCTGCGGGCCACGGACATCGCCACACTCGACACGAGCATTGTCTGGCGATGGTCGACCATCGCGCCCGACACCACACCCGCACAGATCGGCTGGGTGACGCGTCGGGCCATCGCCGCAGGCGAAGTGCTGCGCGCTCCCGCAGTTGGTGCACCGCCGATGGTCACGGCCGGCCGGTCGGTTGCCGTGATCTATCAGGATGGCCCGGTTCGCATCTATCTGACCGGCGTTGCCACGAATAGCGCGCCGTATGGCGCTGCCGTTGGCGTTCGCATCGATCCCACACGTCGGCTCGACGGAATCGCCGTCGCGCCCAACACCGTTCGCCTCCGTTGAGACTGACTGCCATGTCACGCGCTCTTTTCTCGCTGCGCACCCCACTCGCGATCGCGTCGCTGATCATCAGCGCCCCGCTCGCGGCACAGACACCGCCCACGCAGCCGCCGGCTGCTGCCGGTGCGGCGGGGGCTGGCACCGCTGCGGCTGGCACGGGTGCCGCCGCGACCACTGCGTCCACCGTACGCGCGCCGCGCGAATCGTGGACCGCCGATCGCCGCAACTTCGCGGTCGGTGATCTGGTCACGGTCCTCATTGACGACTACACCATCTCCACGGCGATCAAGGAGAACTCGGCCAGCGATGTGCGCTCACGCGGCTTGTCGGTGAACATCAAACTGCCGACGCAGACCAAAGGCGGAGGCCTCGACTCGCGCAACAGCGCAGAGCAGACCTCGCGCGGCTCAGCGCGCCGGGAGAATCGCTTCCAGAACGAACTCAGTGTTCGCGTGATTGCCGTCGCACCCAACGGCCTGCTGCAGCTCAAGGGCACGAAAAACATCAACGTCGACAAGGCCATGCAGGACATCGTCTTCACCGGCTTTGTGCGTCCGCAGGACATCTCCACCACCAACGTGGTGGAATCGAGCCGCATTGCCGACGCGCAGCTTGGCTATCTGTCGCCGGGCCCGCTGGGCAAACCGAAACAGGGGATCATCAGCAAGATCCTTGGGGGATTGTGGCCGTGATGGTTCATGCGATGTCACGCACGCAGCGACTGCTGCGCCTGGCGATGTACACGGTGGGTCTCATGTTGCTGCCCGTGCTCACGCACGCGCAGGGCGACGTGAAGATCCGCGAACTCACGTCGCCCGAAGGCGCGTTGCCCGTGCGCCTGGTGGGGTATGGTCTGGTGATCGGTCTCGATGGCACGGGTGACCGCGCGATCGGCGGCCAGTCGGCGGGACAGACGGTGCAGAGTGTGATCAACATTCTCCGCCGCTTCAATATCGAAGTGCCGGCCGATCTCATTCGCATGCGCAACGTGGCCGCCGTGCTCGTCACCGCCGAAGTCTCGCCGTTTCTGCGATCCAGCGGTCGCTTCGAAGTCCATGTCTCGTCGATGGGCGATGCGCGGTCACTCAAGGGCGGGGTGTTGTACATGACACCGCTCGTGGCCGACCCCAACGGTCCGCCGCTCGCCACCGCGCAGGGTTCGCTGCTGGTAAGCGAAGGTGGCGCGACCACGCGCTACAGCACCACCATCGAAACGTCGGCGCGCATTCCGACGGGTGGCCTGCTCGAGGCAGATCTGCCGCGCCCGACCATTGCGGCCACGTCGCGTCTCTTGCTGCGCGAGCCCGATCTTGGAACGGCGTCACGCATTGCCGCCGCCATCAACGGCGCCTTCGGCGACAAGACCGCTGTGGTAGAAGATGAAGGCTCCGTGCAGGTGACACTCGCCGACAGCATGGTCAAAGCCACCGCCTACACGCGCATTCGCGAGCTCAGTATCAAGCCGGAGCGCGCACCGCGTCTGGTGATTGATGGCAAGGATGGAACGGTCGTGGCCGGTGGCGACATGATGGTCGGTACCGCCACGGTCAGTCATGGTGCTATCACTCTGGTGCTGGGTGCGGATGTCGCGTCCGATACCTCGGCGGTGCCGGGCAGCGTCCGGTTGCCGTCCAACATTTCTGTCCAGCGTGTCGCGGCGGCGTTGCACGCAGTTCGTACACCTCCCAGCGAGATTGCGGCGATTTTCGCGTCGCTTCGCGAGGTGGGTGCTCTCTCTGCCGAGGTGATCGTTCGATGATCGACTCCATCGGTCTCTCGGCGACGATGCCGAATGCGACCGAATCCCGCGACACGAAGTTGCGCAAAGCCGCTGAGCAGCTGGAGGGGGTGTTTGTCCAGCAACTCTACAAGGTCATGCGCGACACCGTTCCGCAGCAGGAAGGAATCGTTTCAGGAGGGGCCGGAGAAGAAATCTTTACCGGACTACTGGATCAGCACCTTGCTGCCGAAACTCCTAAGCACTGGAACAGCGGGTTGGCCGAAGCCGTGTACCGGCAGATGCGCCGTGGCCTGCCACCTGAAGTGATCGTCCCGAGTCCCGCGACACCCTCTGACACTCCCGCACTCTGATGTCGCCGACCCTGCTCACCACCGACGCCACACCGCACTACGGGCCGCCCACGGCGGCCCTGCTCGAGGCGTTGCACGACGCACTGTTCAGCGAGCGTCGGTTGCTCGATGAGCTCATCGTGCAGATGCGCCGTCAGCGCGCCGCTGTCGGGACGGACGATATCGACGTGGTCGACGAAAGCACGTTTGCCACCCATCGCATTCTGGCCACACTCGGTCAGGCGCGTCAGCGCCGTCGTCAGCTCAACCTGTTGCTGGTCGGATCCGAAGACTGCGCACTGCGCGACCTCGAGACGCAGCTGGGCGATCAAGTGGACAACCGTCTGCGTGATGCCCGGGTGCGCCTGCAGCAAGCCGCCGACGTGCTGGCTCGCGAAGTGGGCATGAACCGCAAGCTGTTGCGTGAGGCGCTGTCGTCCAACGACCAGTATGTCCGCACCCTCGTGGGCGCTCCATCCACGACTTCGACGTACGCCATGGAAGGCACCGCACCGGCGTCCGCCAGTGCGCCGCGTGGCGTCCTTGTGAATCGGACCGCGTAAGCCATGTCATCCGGGTTGTTCAGCATTGCGCGCAGCGCACTGATCACGCATCAGACGGCACTCCAGACGATTTCGCAGAACATCGCGAACGCGGAGACGCCCGGCTATTCGCGTCAGGAAGCCGTGCTGGTTGCCAACACCCCGGTTCGCATGCCGTACGGAAACGTCGGCACCGGCGTGCACGTGGAAACGATCGTCCGCAAGCGCGATCTGTTGCTGGACGAGACGTACCGCTCGGCCGAAGGACAGGCCAGCAGCACCGAACTTCGTCGCGACATGCTCGGTCAGGTGGAAAGCATCTTTGGTGAACCCACGGACGCGGGCATGACCAATGCGCTCGACCAGTTCTGGACGTCGTGGAGCGATCTCTCGTCGAATCCCAGCAGTGGGTCGTCGCGCACCGTGGTGCAGCAGCGCGGCCGCCAGGTGGCGCAGCTGTTCAATGACTACGACACGCAGCTGACACAGCAGCGCACGTCGTCGTACAGCCGTCTCGAGAACACCGTTTCCCAGATCAACTCGTTGGCCTCGCAAGTGGCCGAATTGAACAACCGCATCGTCTCCGCCGAAACCGGTGGCGACATGGCGAACGACCTGCGTGACAAGCGCGATCTGGCACTCGACAGTCTGTCCAAGTTGGCCGGTACGCGGGTGATCAATCAGGCCGATGGCACCGTGTCGGTGATCATCGGCAATTCGACCCTCGTGGACTCCACCACGGCGCGACCGGTGTCGCTGCAACTCGATCCGCCCGTGCCGCCGCCTGCGGTGACGCCGGCGGACATTCCGGTGAAGATCCGGCTGGGCACCTCGCCCGACCGCCTGCAGCCGTTGGGTGGCGAACTCAAGTCGCTCGTCGACGTCATCAACACCGAGATTCCCGCTATCCGCGGCCGTCTCGATGCCATGGCGTCGTCGCTGGCGACCGCGATCAACACGGCGCATTCGGCCGGGTTTGTGTTCAGCGGCACCACCATTCCTGGTACGGCGGCCGGCAACTTCTTTGATCCAGGCACCGTGCTGACGCCCGTGCGCGCCAGCACCCTGCGCCTCGACAGCACCATCGCGGCCGACCCCTCGCAGATTGCCGCGAGTGGGAACGCCAACGCACCAACCGACAATGCCGCCGCGCTTGCCCTGAGCGCGCTGCGCACGACCAACGCCACCGTGTCGTACACCGCGCCCAACGGCGTCGTCGAGACCGGCACGTTCCTGGGCTTCTTCCGCAACACCGTCACCGCGCTTGGCATCAACACCAAGGCGGCCGACGATGACGCGTCGATCTATCGCACGCTCGCCGATCAGGGCGAGGCGCGGCGCCAGTCCGTGAGTGGCGTGAGCACAGACGAAGAGCTGGTGAACATGCTGCGCGTGCAGCAGTCCTACACGGCAGCCACCAAGCTTATCAAGACAGCCGATGAAATGTTGCAAACGCTGTTGCAGCTGGTCTGATCGCTCATGCTGATCCTCGGCCGCAAAGAAGGCGACTCCATTCTGATCGAAGGCGGCATTCGCATTGTCGTGGTGTCCTGCGACCGCGGTGGCGTGCGCATCGGCATCGAGGCGCCGGCTGACGTGAAGATTCTGCGTGGAGAAATCGCGGACAAAGTGGCGCAGGAGAATCAGCGCGCGACCGCCGTGTCCTCCTCGTCACTCCTGGCATCGCTCGTGGCACCGGTGGCCGTGGCGGCCGTCGCCGCCAACTCGATCTCCGCCAACCCGACGCCCACCGACCCCACACGCGGCGCGCCCAACACACCGGCGAGCCAGGCATGAGCGGCGACGCCGACCAGCCCTCAGCGTCGCTGTTGTCGTCGTGCGGCCTGCAGGGTGGGAACCAACACCGCCGCACCGTCATCACGGTACGCACCGCTGCCACCGAACGCCGCGAGCAGCCAGTTGATCGCCGCCACATCGTGCTCGGCGAGTGCGTCGATACGCGGAACGCGACCATCGTCAGGGACGGCACGGGTAGTGAGGAGCACCACGTCGGTGGTACTCGAGATCACCAGCTGCACTCGTCCGGCCCCGCCGACGGCACGCAGCGCCGTGCCCAGCGCGACGACAATCGCCAGCGCGAGTGCGCCGGGTTCGGCGTAGGCCGGCTGCACGTCGCCCTCGAGCACGAGCTCGACAGGCAGCTCTTTGAGCTCGGGATGATGCGCCTGTACCGCGATCGCCTGTGCGACGACGTCGCTCGGGATCACGGGTTCGGCAACGGGATCGACACGCCGGGGCAGCAGACGGAACAGCTGCAGCAGGCCCTCGAGCCGTTCACTTTCCGCGCGCAGCGTGACGGCCGTGGTCCCGAGGGACGACGGCTGCTGTTCGGCCAGATAGGCGGCCGCGGAGATGGTACCGATACGGTTGCTCAGGCTATGTGTCAGCCCGCGCAACAGATCGTCATGTACGGAGAGCCAGCGGGCCGCCCCGAAACGGGTCGCGTCCAACGGCTCGCCGCTCACTGACTCGTCCACTTACACCTCAGGATCGACTGCGTGTTCGTCATCATTGGCCTGGTTATCGTGATGGGCGCTGTGATCGGTGGCTATGTCATGCACCATGGGCAGATCGCCGTCCTGATCCAGCCCAACGAGTTTCTCATTCTCGGCGGCGCCGGGTTGGGATCGCTGATTATTGCGAATCCGCCCTCGGTACTGAAAGCGTGCTTGTCACAAACGCTTGGATTGCTCAAGCCGAATCCGTATGGCGCGAAAGCGTATGCGGAGTTGCTGCAGGTACTCTACGAGATCTTCCAGAAGGCCCGCAAGGACGGTCTGGTCGGCCTCGAATCGCATATCGAGAATCCGGAAAGTAGCGACATCTTCCAGAAGTATCCGTCGTTTACCGGCAATCACCATGCGGTGTCGTTGCTGTGTGACACGCTCAAGGTGCTCCTGACCGGAACGGTGGAAGACCACAATCTGGCGGACATTCTCGACGTCGACCTCGAGAAGCATCATCACGAAGCTATGCTGGTCCCGCATGCCATCACCTCGGTTGGCGACGCCATGCCGGGTTTCGGCATCGTGGCCGCCGTGCTCGGCGTCATCATCACGATGGGCTCGATCGGCGGCGCGGCATCGGAAATCGGTGAAAAGGTGGCCGCCGCACTCGTCGGCACATTCCTTGGCATTCTGCTCGCCTACGGCGTCTTTGGCCCGGTGGCGAAGGCGATGGAAATGCGCATCCACGCCGAGCATGACTACATGCTCTGCATTCGGACGGCCCTGCTGTCGTTTGCCCGTGGTGACGCGCCCATGACCGCTGTGGAGTTCTCGCGCCGCAACATCGAACCGCATGAGCGTCCGAGCTTCGCCGAGCTGGAAGACCTGACGCGCAAGAAGGCGGCGTAACCATGGCGGCACGCGCGGGCAAGAAAGTCGTCATCGTCAAGAAGGTCATTCAAGGAGGCGGCGGTCACCACGGTGGATCGTGGAAGGTGGCCTACGCCGACTTCGTGACCGCCATGATGGCGTTCTTCATGGTGATGTGGATTCTGGGCATGGACGACAAGACGAAGCAGGCCATCGAGGGCTACTTCGCCAATCCCGTCGGCTACAAGAAGGGGTATGGCGCCGGCTCGAGCCCGCTGTCCACCGGCAGCACGCCGTCGAACGTCCAGAAGACGCAGCTCCGCATGATCGTGCGCTCCACGGAGCAGCGCACGTTCGAGCAGCTCAAGACACAGATTCTCGACAAACTCGCCAAGAGCGATTCGCTCAAGCGTCTCAATGCCGTCGTCGACGTACAAGTGACCAACGACGGTTTGCGCATCGAGCTCGTGGAGTCGGGCGCCGGCGATATCTACTTCCCGCTCGGGTCGGCGAAGATGAAATCGGCGACCATGCTCGCGCTGCAGTTGATCGGCCCAGAGCTGGCGGCGCTGCAGCATCCGGTCGTGCTGGAAGGCCATACCGATGGCGCCAAGTTTGGCAGTGATGGCGGGTACGGCAATTGGGAGTTGTCCGCCGATCGCGCCAACGCCGCGCGCCGCGTGTTGGAGACCGTGGGGGTGACCGGCGGCCGCATCATCGAAGTCCGCGGGCTGGCCAACACGCATCTCCGCGTTCCGGACGAGCCGCTCTCGCCGGCCAACCGTCGCATCTCCATTCTGCTGCCGTACAGTCGGGTCACCGGCGGTGAGGGCGCGACCGCCGAGGACGTTGCCACCGGTAAGCGCGACTCACTGGTGGCCAATATCGGCAAACCGCTGCCGCAGACACCGACGATCACGCTGCCCGTTCCGCCGGAGACGGCGCCACCGAAGCCTTAGTCGACTCCTGGTCGGCCTGGTACGCGAAGACGTGCGCCGACCAATCAGGAAATCGTTGACTCATCCCGCCGCGCGACGCGCTGGCGGGATGTGGTGTTTTCAGGCCGGCGTGATGGACAGTCGCTCGGTGGCCCACTGCGTGGCTTCGCCGTAGATGACCGCCAGCGCCCCGCCGTCGGCGGACGCTTCACGCTCGCACGCATCTACGTCATCCCACGCACCCTGTTCGTACGCGATCGCGAGCGCCAGCGTCGCCGCATGCGGACCGACACCATGCAGCAGCGCATCCTGCACGGCAGCGCTGACCGGCAGACGTTCGAGCACGCGTGCCATCGGCTGGCCGAGCATGACATCGATGCGGGAGAGCAGCCCGACGAGGAACCGGGCGCCGGGATCGCCGCTTCCGCTGCGCGACGTCACGAGTTCGCAGAAACGGCCGCGCACGAGCGCCTGCAGCACCACTTCATTGGCCACCGGACTCTGCGACGCGACCGACGACACCAGCATGACCAGCAGCCAGCGCGAGAGCGCCTCGCGGCCGATGAGTCGAATGGCGTGTGGAATCGACTCCACCGATCGGGCGCCAAACGACGCCGAGTTGACGATACGCAGCAGGGCGATCGACAGCGCCGGATGTGACTGAAACGCCTCTTCGAGCACCGTGTCGGTGATCGTCGGGTCTCCCAGCAGTCCCATGATGTTGATCATCGTGGTCTGCTGCACGGTAATGGCACGGCCGGCGAGTGTTTCCGGCCGACTGAACACATAGCCTTGAAAGAGACTGCATCCCAGCTGCTGGCAGAGCGCACGCATGGCGCCGGTTTCCACCCGCTCCGCGAGGATCGTGAGCCCCAGCGCCTTGAGCCGCGCCACCGACGGCGCCAACGTCTCTGCGCTTTTATCCAGCACGTCCAGCTTGATGATCTTCACCAGCGGCAACAGCGGATCGAGCGAATCGCGACCGTCGTAGTCGTCGAGCGCCAACGTGTAGCCGTCGGCCACGGCACGTGCGCAGGCCGCAATCACATCATCGTCGCATTCAACGGTTTCGAGCAGCTCCAGCACGACGGTCGTCGGATCGAAGATCTTGTAGAGTTCGGCCAGCAGGTGCTCGCGGGTCACGTTCACAAACGCAATCGCGCCGCCAGTCAGCCGGTCCAGGCCAATCGAGACCACGGAATGCAGTGCGGTGTCGCTGCACATGACGTCTTCGGACACACGTCCGGCGTCGGTGGCATTGGCCGTCGCGCGATACAGCAGCTCATACGCGACCCGTCGGTTACCGGCATCGAAGATCGGCTGGCGCGCGATATACACCGTCTGCGCGACCGACATCGGATCTTCGAGTGGAAAAGAGGTCATTCGGAATCGGAACGTCAGCGAAGGTGCGGCGTAGTGAAGCGCAGGAGCACCCGTGGGCTGCCGCACTGGTGGTCTCAGCGTGCCATTTACAGTATCGTCAGCATCATGACGCATCTGAGGTACAGAATGTACCCGTCTTCACGTGATATCAGCGCTCGCCGACGGCCGGTGGCGAAGGCGGCTCTCCAGCCGGCCGCGCTGCTGCTCACGCCGCTTTTGCTGCTGCTCGGGGGCTGCGATCGCACCGAATCGGTGTCGGTGGCAGACTCCCTGTTGTCGCGCGATCTCACCCTGGCGACCGCATCGGCGCCGCCTGGCCAGATACCGTCGCTGGGTGACACGGCAACGAGCGCCGCGGGGAACAGCGTGCAGTCAGTTGCCTCAGGCACCGGCCCCGATCGCAGCGCGCCGGCACCCCGACCACGCGACGCAAGGCCGTCCGCACCTCGGTCGGCACCTGCGCCCACACCGGCACCAGAACCCGTAAGCACTTCTACGCCAACGGTTTCCGCACCGTCCGCGGCACCGGCACCGACACCGGCCAGCGCCACGACAGAGATCGCGCCGGCGGGGGGAAGCGGCACCGGAGAGAGTCCCACAAGTGGGACACGCCGCGCCTTGGGCGTTGGAACGGTGCTGGTCGGCCGCACCAACTCCGGGATCTGTTCACTGGCGAACCGTCCGGGAGACCGTATCGTGGCGACTCTTGGCCGGGAAATCGTGTCGCCCGACGGAGCCAGACTGCCGGCCGGAACGCCCATTCTGGTCGAGATGGCCACGCCCTCCATGCCAGGAGACTTCTCCTTTCGGGTCAAGGCCGTCCAGGTGAACGGCGAGCTGATCCCGATTGACGGCACGGTGGTCGCCTCGGGCGAGACCACGTCACGGCGCGTCTCCAAAGGCGGCGATCAGGGCAAAGTGGTGTCCGGTGCGATTGCCGGCGCCATTCTCGGACGCATTCTGGGCGGCGGCACCAAAGGGGCCGTCATCGGTGCGGCCGGTGGAGCGGCGGCCGGAACGGTGGCGGCGGCGAGGAACAGCGAGACCGAGCGCTGTCTTCCTGAAGGGGCGACATTGACGGTGACCTTGTCCGCCCCCCTCGTGCTTGCGCCCGGAGTGCCGTGATCGAAGTCGACGAATACACCAAACTGTACGGTGACATGATCGCCGTGAACAAACTGTCGTTCACGGTGCCGGCCGGTGATGTGGTGGGTTTGGTTGGACCGAATGGGGCGGGAAAGACCACCACCCTGCGTGCGCTCGCCGGCATTCTGCAGCCCACATCGGGCAGCATCCGTATTGCCGGCATCGATCTCAAAACGCACCCGGTAGAAGCGAAAGCCCGCCTCGCATTCATTCCGGACGAACCGCAGCTGTTCGATTACCTCACGGTGACCGAACACCTGCAGTTTGTGGCGCGCCTGTACGGCGTGGAAGACGCGGGGCCGCGCATTCCGGTACTGCTGGAAGAACTGGAGCTCACGCCCAAACGCGACGCACTGCCGCCCGAACTCTCGCGCGGCATGAAACAGAAGCTGGCCATCGCCTGCGGACTGTTGCACCGCCCAGAGGCGGTGTTACTCGACGAGCCGCTCACAGGACTCGACCCTGTCGGCATTCGCCGCATGAAAGAGACCATTACGGCCCGCGCGCGCGAAGGAGCCGCGGTCGTCCTGAGCTCGCATCTACTGCATCTCGTCGAGGAGTTGTGCACGCGCATTCTCGTCATTCGACGTGGACAGGCCGTCGCGTTTGGGACGATTGCGGAGATCGTCGAAACGCGGCCGGAACTCCACGGCCGCACCCTCGAAGAAATGTTCATCGCACTCACCGGTGATGGGACCGGCGATGCGACCAGCGATGGGCATTCTGGCGGGACCACCGTTGGACCTGCCGACGCGCCCGCCGCGTGAGTGAGCCCGCGATTCGCGAGGGCGCCGTCCGCATGCCGTCGCCCGCGTCAGCATTACTCTTTCTGTACGTACGCAGTGCATACAACCGGCTGCGTCGACAGATCGCGCGCGCGCGAAGCCCGCGATACCTGCTCGCCGTGCTCTTGGGCGCGCTCTACCTCTGGTGGGCGCTCTTTCGCAACACGCAGTACGGCAACGGTCCGCTGGCGACGCTGGTCTCGACGGAGTTGATCGTTCCGCTGCTGGCCGCGCTGTTGCTCGTGTCGGCCGCACGCTGGTGGATCTTTGGCGCCGATCGCGGCACCCTCGCCTTTGTGCCGGCCGAGGTGCAGTTCCTGTTTCCTGCACCGGTGTCGCGACGTGCGCTGGTGCATGCCAAACTGCTGCGCACGCAGATCGCGATTCTGTTGAACACCGTGATCTTCTCCGTGCTGCTGCGCGGCGGTGGCGGCTCGGCCGAATCGTGGCGCCGCGGATTGATGCTGTGGGTCCTGTTTTCGGTGCTGGCGCTCCATCGACTTGGCGCCGCGATCGTCCGCGCCAACGCACTCGAACACGAACGCCCGGGACAGCGACGCAGCATCGCGCCCATCCTCGTGTTCGGATCGATGCTCGGCGCCGTGGTCTGGGGACTGGTTTCGCGACTCGAGGCGCTCAAGCAGGCCAGCACGGTGGGCGCGCGCGCCGTGATCGCGGCGCTCTCGTCCGCCCTGGAACAGCCCATTCCGGCGGTTGCACTCTGGCCAGTCCGCGTCCTGATCGAACCGCTGTTTGCCAACACCGTGAACAGCTGGTTCGCTGCCATGCCCTTTGCCGTGGGCATGTTGGTGGTGCACTACCTCTGGGTGGTGCGGCTCGACGCGTCGTTCGAGGAGGCGGCGCTGGAAGCGACGCAGCACCGCGCGGAGCGCCTCCAGCGCTTTCGCACCTCGCAGATGGGCAAGACGCGCTCACGCAAAGGCAAGCTGGCGCGTGTGCCGGCGCTGTCGGTCAGCGGCCCGCCCGCACTGGCGATCGCCTGGAAGAACGTCGCGGCGGCTCTGCGCGGCGGCGCCTGGCGGTCCCAACTTATTTCGTTCACGGTGGGTCTCATCATCATGGCCGCACTGATCCGCACGGCGTCCGAAGATGCGGCCGACCTGTTCGTCGGGATTACGGTGGGCTGGGGCGCCATGCTGGTCTTCATCGGTCCGCTCTGGATGCGGTTTGACCTGCGCCTCGATCTACCCCGGCTCGCCATCCTCAAAACCTGGCCATTGCCGGGCCGCGAGATCGTCGCGGCCGAGATCGCCGCCGTCGTCCTGCTTCACTCCATCACGATTTGGTCGCTTATGGTCGTGCCGGTGGTGCTGGTGGTGATGGACCCGTCATTGTTGTCCGCCGACCAGTCGTCGATTCCACTGTTTCTCGCGATCGCGCTCGGCATTCCGATGCTGAACGCCCTCATGTTCACGGTGCAAAACGGGACGGCGCTGCTTTTCCCGGCATGGATTCGTCTTGGTACCGAGGCACGTGGCTTTGAAACGATGGGCCAGAACCTGCTGACGATGGGCGCCACCACCTTGGTGGCGGCCGTGGCACTGGTCTTCCCCGTGGGGTTGGGGTTGCTCGTGGTGTTCCTCGGTCGGGACTGGAACGGCTGGGCGCTCCCGCTCGCCACCATGGCCGGAGGCATTATTCTCCTCCTCGAGTTGTGGCCGGTGATCAACTGGCTGGGCGATGTCTTCGAACGCACGGATATCACCGAGATTGCATCGGGCGCCTGAGAGTCAGCGCGCCCCCCTTACACCACCGCGGTCCATCCTCTAACTGTACGGCAGCCGCGTGACAGCCAGCGGAGATGTTCCGTACTCGCCGAAATTTTTATGTCGTCTGACGACTTCGATTCACAGGATGAGGAAGGGCCCGACGGCTCCGAAGAGGGCGAGGCCAAACCGGCCGTGTTTGTCACCACACGTGAGCCGGTCGCCCTTTCCGTGTCGCAACTCGATGACCCGCGCGCGCCAGACTCGTCGGCGCTCGCCGCGCACATCGACGGACGTCTGATCGCCCGCAGCGCCATGCCACCCGAGGCGATCGCGCGGCTGCTCGAACTGCGCTTGTTCGAAGAGCCCGTGCGTCTGGGGCTGTTTGCCTACGAAGAAGCACCGGGGCTGCAGTGCCGGCTCTTTGCACTGGTGCCGCGTTCATCGATCGAGGCCGACGTCCACGCCAGCGAACCGTGGAAGGCCAGCGTGCCCAGCTACGAAGCCGCGCGCGATGCCGA
>JAGNMU010000032.1:13790-18211 GCA_017991005.1 Gemmatimonadaceae bacterium
AACCCGGTGTCTGTTCGCGCACGGCTGTTTCCACCAGAGCGGGCGTTTCCAGCAGCGATCCGCCTTCCTGGAGTTCGCCCAGTTTGCGCGCGCTCACCAGCACCCGCTTCTCGAGGCTGCCCACCGCGCGGTTGTACGCCGACACCGCGCGTTCGAGACCTTTGCCGATCTCGCCCAGTTGCTCATCGAAGACGCCGAGCCGCTGGTGCAGCTCCTGCCCCAGCGCGATCACTTGCGCAGCATCGGCCGTCATGCGCTCCTGTCGCCAACCGTAGGCGGCCGCCTTGAGCAGTGCAATCAGTGTGGTGGGGGTGGCCAGCAGCACGCGCTCGGTCAGCGCCACCTCGAGCAGTGACGGATCCGCCTCCAGCGCCGCCGCGAAAAACGCCTCGCCCGGCAGAAAGAGCACCACGAATTCCGGTGACTCGTCGAACTGTGCCCAATACCGTTTGGCGGCCAGTTTCTGCGCGTGCCCGCGAACATGCGCCGCGTGTGCCGCCAGATGCGTCGCGCGCACACGGTCATCAGCCGCACCAACCGCCTCGAGATACGCACTGAGCGGCGCCTTGGCGTCCACGACCAGTTGACGCCCGCCTGGCAGCCGCACCACCAGATCGGGCCGTTGCACCCCATCTTCGCCGCGCATCGTGACCTGCGGTTCGAAATCACAATACGCCAGCATGCCGGCCAGCTCACACACGCGGCGCAGTTGCAGTTCGCCCCACTGCCCGCGCACCGTCGGCGCGCGGAGTGCCTGCGACAACTTCTGTGTCTCCTGACGCAGCGACTCACCGGCCAACGCCACGGCATCCAGTCGTTCACCGATCGCACCAGCCGACTGCGCCTGTGCCCGCCCGATATGCGCCAGCACGTCGTCGTAGCGCGACAGCGTATCGCGGATCGGGGCCAGCAGTTCGGCGACGTTCCCATGTCGCTCGGTCAGCGACGATTCCGCTTCGAGTCGCGCGACACTTTCGCGCAGCGTCGACATCTCCGCGCGCGCCGCCGCATCGGCTTCGAGCCGCGCCTGCGCCACCTCTGCCACGTGCGCCCGGCGCTGCACCAGCCACATGAGGAGTGCGCCGAGCACCGCACCGGACACGAGCGTCACGGCGGTGGTAAGTGCGATGGTGTTCATCCAGTGCTCATGCGATTCTCATGCGATTCTCACGCGGAATCCACCCGAATCACCATCCCCTCGCCGGTCAACGGCTCGCGGTCGAGTCGCACTTCCACAAACGTGGTCGTGAACGGGTGAAAGAAGCGCATGGCGCCGCCTGGCAGCACCGACGACAAGTCGATGGCGCCGTACCAGGTGCCACCACGTCCCGGCGGCGCCGAGGCGGCCGGATCGGTCAACGCGCCGTGATAGAACACGCGCGATGTGCCGCTGCTGGCAAATAGCTGCGCGGTGAGGCGCCGCGGACGGCCGGTCAGCAAGGCCGCATCCTGAAGCTTCGCCAGATTGACGTGAAAGCAGCGATAGCTCGGATCCGCACGATACACGTGCACATCCTGCGCGAACGGGTGCAACACGTCACCGTCGGCGAGAGCGAGTTGCAGATTCCAGTCCGCAATGCTGTCACCACGCTCGTCCACCGCACGCACCACGAACTGCTGATACGGCGTCAGCGCGTCCCGCGCGTCCCGCACCACACGCTCGGCCGCCGTGCTCCACGCCACGTACGCTGGACGCGATCCGACGCGCAACGCGTCCACCACGAGCTGCACCAATGGTGCCGGGGGTGCGGAGAGAATCATGCCGTGATCGATGCCAGCAATGGGATGAAGTGGCACATCCTCCTGCGTCCAGTCGGCGGTCTGTACGCGCGCGGCATCATCAGCCTCGGCCGACAAGTCCAGCAGGATCTTCCGGCTGTTGAGTGCGCAGCCGGCCCATCGCACGGTGCCATCGGTGCCCGGTGAGTTGGCCACCGCACCCAGTCCACGAAAGCCGCGCGTGCCACAGAAGACAAACACGTACGGCGTGGTGCGCGCACTGGTGTAGTACGATTCGCTGCCAAACAGATCGGCATGCGCCAGATCCCATGAAAAGCGGCCGCCCAGTTCCAGCGCATCGAGCACCTGGTCGCCCGCTTCGAGAAAGTCGGGCCCGATCGACTTGCGGCCCTTTACCAACGCGCCAAGAAAGCTCCGTCCTTTGTGCGCGAGTGGCGAGCCAAATGTTGCCGGTGCGAGTGCGATGACATGTTTGAGTCGCGCCAGTCGCTCTGCCGTCGCGCCGCGCCGTGTGAGCCAGGCACGCAGCACCAGCATGCCGGTTGAATGCACCATCACATCGAACGGTTCATCGCTGGCCAGGCCGACACGCTGCCGAAGCAGCTTGTCGAACCCTTCGGCGATGTCACGCACCGACACTTCGTTCGTGAGCGATTCATAACTCACCGTGACCAGCTGCTCCGACGTCCACCCGGCACTCTGCAAATGGCGCCGCCAGACGGCAAAGGCCGCCCCGTCGCTGCTGTATCCGTGCAGCAGGACGAGCGGACGATCAGCCATGTGTCACCGACGACGTCACCGACGACGTCACCGACGGTGCCGCGACGTGCGGCGCGACGCCGCGCCTCACGGTCGATGCTCGAGCAACCACGGCAATGCCTGCTTCACACCGGCGGCGACCATCAGGGTGTGCCCTTCATGCTCGATGAGACGATACAGACCGGTCGGCGTGCCTTTGGCGGCGTCCTGCACGCGCGACGCCGGAATGATGGGATCGAGTGCCGCGCCAATGAACAGTATCGGTGGAGCCTTCTCGACTTTCACCGCCGAGCCGCCGGCAAGACACGCGACCGCCGTGATCTGCGTGGGCCGAAGTTGTGCGAGTCGCGCGGCCGCACCCGCACCCATCGAGTGACCCAGCACGTAGATGCGCCCGCTATTGATGCGGTATTCGCTGCGCAGCACCGTCATCAGACTGTCGAAGTGCTCGGGTGATTGCCCGAAGTCGGTGGTGAGCGGCGTGACCAGGATGGCATTTGCGGCAAGCGCCATCCTGGCCAGAATTCCCTGACCGTACGCGTTCACGAACATGTTTTCGTCGCCCCCGGCGCCGTGCAGCGCGATGACCACCGGCACAGGTGCACTCGAGGTGGCCGCGGCGGCCGGCGCCACAATGCGCATGGGAATGAGCGCACCCTTGGCGCCGCGAAACACATGCCACGCATCGCCGGCCTGTCCAACGTACGGATTGCGCCCGCGCTCCAGCACCGCCACCTCGCGCACCAGATCACGCGCCAGCGCGATCGGATCGGCCATGAACTCGGCAGAGCGCTCACGTGATGGTGCATCCACCAGCAACTGCGTGCGAGCGCGTGCCGACACGATGGCCTGCATCGGCGGCCCCGTGGTATCGAGCTTCGCCAGACGTGCCAGCAACGCCTCGCGCGTGATCGACGGCGCACGCCCGTTGACCAGTCGCGCCGCTGGCGGCGCATCGGGGGCAATGGGCCGGCCGGTGAGACGCGTGGTCGCCGAATCGATGGCGGCAATCGATGCCGCAAACCTCCCGGCAAAAAAGCTAAGTGTCGATCGGTCAAACTGCCGGTTGACCGAATCACGCGCAGCATCGTCGAGCGTCGCGGCCGCGTACGCACGATCGAGCCGCAGGTACGCCGCAGCCAACTCGACACGGGCAACCGTCGCGGGCATCGCGGCGCTACTCGGCGGAGCATTTTGCGAGGCACTCTGCGCCGAGAGCGAACCCACGCTCTGCGTGAGCGACGCCATCGTCATGAGCGCGCCGATGCCCCGCGGCAGTGACCGTGTGCAAATCATGGGACGACGTGAGGTCGGTCGCATCAAACGGAGAAGAGACCGTCGATGGACAGATACCGTTCGCCGGTGTCGTAGCAGAAGGTGAGCACGCGCGCGCCGTCGGGCATCGACGGAATCGTGTGCTGCACGGCCGCCAGCGAGGCACCAGAGGAGATGCCGACAAAGATGCCTTCCTCACGCGCCACGCGCTGCGCAAACAGGAACGCATCCTCTTCGCTTACCTGCACGGTCCCATCAAGCGTCGCCGTGTGCAGATTGCCTGGAATGAACCCCGCCCCTACGCCCTGAATGCGGTGCGGTCCCGGCGCGCCGCCGCTGATCACCGGCGACTTGGCCGGTTCCACGGCCAGCGTCGTCAACTGCGGGAAGTGCGCCTTGAGCACTTCACTGCACGCGGTGATGCGCCCACCGGTTCCCACACCGGTGATGAGATAGTCGAGCCCATCGGGAAAGTCCTCGAGAATCTCGCGCGCGGTCGTTTCGGCGTGAACGCGAACGTTGGCGGCGTTGTCGAACTGCTGCGGCATCCAGGCGCCCGGCGTTTCCGCGACCAGTTGGTTGGCCCGCTCGATCGCCCCTTTCATTCCCTTCTCGCGCGGCGTCAGGTCGAATGTCGCGCCGTACGC